>NZ_JBHYCW010000024.1:0-55840 GCF_051861365.1 Sediminibacterium sp.
AGCTAAAAAACTCAATGATCCACTACTGAAAGCTTATGATTTGATGTTTGCGGAAAATAATCCATCCGGCGTTAAAGCATTTATGTTTGAACAGGGATTGATACAAAATGAAGTTCGACTTCCAGTTGTTCCATTGAGTGGTGGATTACATGATGCTATAAAAAAGTATTTGGGTAAATAGGTTATCCATCTTTAAAATAATAAAAGAAGCCGCCTCAATTAGTTAATTAGGCGGCTTTTTATTGATCGGTCTTTTAAAATAATTGATGATGGAGCCGCTGATTTTTTATGATTGTTATGATATGCGCAGATATAAAATCATAACCCATCATATTCAATGGATTCCTATGGAAAAAACTGTGCCCCATCAGCATATCACTGATACCTCTACCCCTTTTGCAACTCAAACAAAGTAATCTCCGGTCTTACATTCAATCGCACCTGCCATAAATGACCCAATGCTCTATTGATATATAAAGTCCTGTCATTACTCAACGAAAATTGTCCGGCTGAATATTTTCTGTTTTTCACCGGAAGTATCAACGGAGGGAGAAAGGGCGGCTTTACTTGTCCACCATGGGTATGGCCTGATAATATCCAGCTATTATATTGTCCCCATATATCTACATCGCATACATCAGGATTATGGCATAATACAATTGTTGCTTTTGTTGGGTCGAAATGTTGCATTGCTTTTTGAGGATTGAAATTCAATCCCCAATAATCATCAAAACCAATAAAATGTAAGCCGCTGATTGCTGTGGTTTCATTTCGTAAGACCTTAACGCCATTATTACTGAGCTTGGAGACAATATGATCTGCTACATCAGCCTCCGCCCATTTGATCCCATAATCATGATTACCTAAAATACCAAGGGTGGCTATTTTTCCTTTTACCAAATGTCCGAATACCTCATCCAATACATGGTAGAGCACTTTGCCCTTATGTGTACTTACATAATCACCGGTATACACCACAAAATCGGGATTGAAGGCTTTGGCTTTATTGAATGATTTGATGATAAATTGATGATCAAATTTTTTACCCACATGTATATCACTGATCTGCATGAGCGTTTTACCAACCAGATCATCCGGTAAATTTTTTATAGGCATTTTAACCTTTACAAATTCCAACCAAAAAGGCTCTATTTGCCAAGCATATAAACCAGTTACCAATCCAACACCGGTTAGTCCGAAGAAAGTTCGTTTAATGAATTTACGTCTGTTCAAATGCTGATAATTTGATGCTGCTATAACTCGTACTAGCAATTTACCTATATATCATTTAGCATGAACAGATGAAAGAAGATATCAGCTCGTAAGCTATTTTTTTAACGCTTCCTTTAGCGTTTTCTGCAGATGTGAGTATGCTTTTGCCATTAGTTTACTATACGATACGTCTTCGAAACATGTGATCATGGCTGTTTCTCTATGAATGAGATTCATCACCATGATATCATTTTCTTTCATAGAAAGATCGATATGATAGTATTTGAGAATCGCTTTTAACTTGGTGGTATTGCGCATTTGATATTCAGTTGACCCAGCGCAAGTTAATCGCTTATGATTAATTGTCTTTTTTTACCGGAGCTATTTTATAATCACTCAAATTAATTCCTTTCACGCCCTTTCCTTTTTTTGGAGTAGTATCTGTAATAATGGGTGTAGGTAATTTTTTGGTCTCATTGATAGCAGCGGAGACAGGAGATTGAATCACAGGCTCCGGTTCTTTGGTAAAGTTGGCAGCAGGCTCGGGCTCTGCAACAATTACAGGTGTGGAATCTTTGGATAATGCAGGATCCTGAATAGACATATCTGCCTTATCGGTGAATATGACTTCACTATCAGCATTGTTCGCCGGACCTTTCAGACTGTTAACAGAATCCATGATTTCAACGGGTTGCTGACGATTGGTTTCTGATGCTTCATTTTGAATTGCATACGGACGTGTCAAGAAATAAATACCCGCTACAGCAGCGAGAAAAATATAGAAAAATTTATTGCCCGGAAAGAAGAAACCCGGGTGTGATGAAGCCCCGGTATCTGTTGAACCGTATTCATCGGTAGGCATTTCCACATCCAGCTGCTGCTCTATTCGAGCCCAGATCGCATCGATCTTTGCGGGCGCGGACAGTTCCTGCAGTTTGGCTGCTATCAGCTGTTCGTATGTGGTAGGTTGATTCATTTTATTTAATAAGTGTGATCGCTTGTTGTAATTTTTTTCTGGCTTCACTCAAGTGCCATTTGGATGTTCCTTCACTGATCTGCAGCTGCGCTGCAATTTCACGGTGATTGTACCCTTCAACTGCATACAACACAAAGACGGCATGTGTGGCAGGCGGCAATTTTTGTATCAATTCCATTAATTCTTCCACCCCCATTTTTTCGAGTGCTCGATTATCAATGGCGGATTCTTCTACAGTTTCCAATTCTACATTTTCACTGAATCGCTCTCTGGACTTAATATGATCGAGTCCTTCATGCACAACTATTTTTTTGATCCAACCATGCAAAGAACCTTTTGCTGCATCGAATGTGTGGAGATATTTAAAAATTTTCACGAAAGCATGACTCATGATATCTTCTGCATCCGCCTCATCGCGCGAGTAGCGTAATGCAATATTCATGGCAAATGAATAAAATTCACGGTATAAGGCTTCCTGTGCTTTCCTTTGATTGGCAACACAGTCTTTGATCAATAAGCCGATATCGTCTATTGCTGTTATCATTACTGCATTATACCTGAATCGCGTTCCAGGAAAACATCCTGTTTTCTTTTTAATAAAATGGCTGAAGCCAGTGAAGAAATAATCATTTTATCGGAAGCCTCTAGATCATTAACAATCCAGATTTGATTATCCATGATATCAATAATACCTACTACCCCATCCTCCCATTTCAATTCATAGCCGGTATGAATAGGTCCGCCTAAAACTTTACCTTCTTTACCCGAATTGGTTTCTCTCTTGCTGAGATACAAGGGTTTTATTTCTATGCGATCTTTACCATTGGTAGCATAGCCAAGATCACGTGTTTGTGGACGTTCGAACAACTTTTGTTTGTCTTTTTTTGCATCAAACTGATTTACCATCACCAATGACCAGGCTTCTCCTTTATTGAAGTTAAGTGGAACAATAGTAGCAGAAAAAGCATAGTCATAACTATTGGTTCGCGAAATATTATTCAGCCAATCAATATTTGATTTGTAAATAATTTGCTTCTCCGAAAATTTTTCTTGAGCAAATACTTCTGTAATCAGTTTGGCATCTTGAATCGTATATTGAAAACGATTTTTTTCATTAAAGCGGGCTTTATCTGAATGAATATCAAATGCACTGAGAATAATATCTTCCGGCTTGATACTAAATCTAGTGAACCGATTACCGGATGAAAAATCCCAACCTCTTTGTACCGTAGAAGTTACATAGCTGCCAAAGCTGAGTTGTTCATTGAACTTCCAGCCATTCAATCCATATACTTTCATTTTCGTAGCCTGAGAACTGAATTGATCTGGCACGGCAACTTTTACGGCAGTACAAGAGACCAATGTAAAAGTGCTGACTAGTATGATAATTAGTTTGTTCATTTTTTTGAGTTTGCAAAGGTATCTGTGAGAAAATGAACAGGGAACAAGTTCCCTGTTCATGGGTAATTAATAGTGATAAGTGGTTTTTGTAGTGTATAAAATATTGGTTGAATTGTACGCTTTATGATCTTTTAACAATTCTATCGGATATCCATCACCATCATACATGTATCTATAGTTAACTGGATCTGATATCGGATAACTGCCATAATATTCCTTGGATGACCAGTTCACATTATTTTTAGACTGTCTGGAAAGAAATATATCCGGCCAGTTCATGTGTGCATAGGGATTGATATTGGTGTCGTAGTTATATCTGCCAATCTCGCTGTTATGATGATTGGTGGTAGCCACTCCCTGACACAAATTTCCTCTGTTGAATAACATAGCATATTGCATTGTAATGTTATTGTGAGAGTATTGGTAAGAGATATTGGTTTCAACTCCATTAGCTGTTGGCATTCTTGTTACCGTAGCCCTTGTAATTACACCTGAGATATCATCTTTTCGCATCGCTATAATCTTCCCTTGTTGATCATAGTTGAAAGAAAGTTGCTCTACCAAAGTACTAGCAGAATCAAATTTATTAATCCTAGTCACTTGATTACCCGTATAGGTCAACCATTCAGACATAGCAGTGTAAATAACACCTTGCTTATTTTTTTTGTAGTACATCACTCTTTCTAATTTCCCTTGCGTATCGTAGATGTATTCTGTACTGCTTTTTGCGACGTACTGTCCATTGATCAACACATACTCCATTTCCTTTTTTAGCTTTCTGGCTGCTTTTCCGCCACCAATCAGATACAGCATATTTTCTTGAACATTCGCTTTATCCAATACCATTTTATCACTCATGTTCCACTTTATCAGTTCCAATTCATGGTGAGAAGACTGTCTATGAATCTTAACTTCATTTGCACCCGGTTTCAATGAAATTTGTTGAACACGTGCCTTACCATTATCCCATGAAATGATATTGAGTCTTGCAGGCACACTATCATAGGTGATATCTCCAATACGAATAACGGCTCTCACCTGAATGGTGATCAAACTATCTGCTTCGTTCTCGTTCCCACCATTACCTGGTTGTTGTGTGGGTTGTCCGGGTATGGGTTTTTGAGGTGTAAATACATCTCTCTTATTACAGGCTGTCATGGCCAACACGAGTATTAAGACTTTTAAAATGTTAATCATCATCTTTGTCATTTTTGCTCTTTTTTACGATTGAATAATTGCTTTTATTATCATAGTACCTGAGCTGAATGAAAAAGGGTTGGGTAGTTTTTTCTTGTTAACATAATTTTAACAAAAGACCTATAATTATAAAAAAGACCCGCTTTTCAGCGGGTCTTGGCATTAAGCAATTGGTATGGTTTAAGGGAGATTAACGAATTTTCATTAACTGCACTACTTTTCTGTCTGTCCCCTGTGTCAACTCAACAAAATAAGTACCCGGTGCATATTGATGACCGATTTGGACAGTACTATTGGGTTGGTTATTTGCCCTGCTATCTACCATTCTTCCGGTTGCATCAGTAACACGCAATTGAATTGTTTGTGAGCGCTGACTTTGCAATTTCAATGTGAAGAATGAGGTAGATGGATTACCGATTACCTGAACGGTAAATGGATTCTCCTTTTTCTTTTCTTCATCAGAAGTAAATTGAATAGAAGTAAAGCCATTGGAAACATATACTGGTTGTGAGCCACAGGTATAACTGCTCCATATAACATAAGGAATCGTACTTTGAATTTCTTCAGCGATAAAGAATCCGCTCATGCTAACATTAGCATTCATGTTATTGTTCCAACCCTTTTCACTGGATAAAAGGATGGCGCCATTAGGTAGGTACACATTTCCGGTGAATTGTATATTCGATCCTTTTACATTAAAAAATTCATCATCGCTATTCAGATCACCTAGATAAAATGTTGCTTTATGTTGATCAGGATTCACGCGTGTGTTCCCACTGATCTGAACTTTATTACTGATGCGTATACTGGTTCCATTAGCAAAACGAACTGTTGTAAAATTGGTCTGTACACCTGCCTGCACATTGAGTTCAGCAATATCCAATACTGTTTGTGTAAATCTTACTTTTGCTCCTTCTTCTATATTGATGATTCCAAAAATATTGCCATTCAATATTACATCTGCACCTTTTCTAACAGTCAAACTATTATAATTAGCAGCTAAGGTCACAACAGTATTCCTATTGACTGTATAATTAGAAAGACTTCGTGTAGATACTGTATTTTTTTGCATAGTGGGTAATGTTACCAATGCAGTTCCAGTAATAACGGAAGCCAGTTGAATACCTGAACCATTGCGAACAATGGCAGGCGCTTTTACAAATGATCCGGAAGAAGCTACACTACTATTCGCTTCAAAACTAGCTACTCCATTGGTACCGGATACACCTACACTACCACTGGCAACTCTATTCCCTACCCCCAATGCTAGTTTAGTGGAAGCCAGTAAAGTATAATTTCCTGCAACTGTTTGTTTTTGATAAGCATAAGTAACAGGAGTAGATACACAACCATTCTTATCCGTGACTTGAAGTTGATAAACACCATCAGGATTCGTGAGTCCTAAGTTTAGGATGGCTTGTGTACCGACGGTATTGCCGGCCAAACTCCATTGATAGGAAGACCATGATGATCCATTTACCGTTAATGAAAGTTGATTACAAAATGCATCCGGACTGCTTACTGTATAAGTAGCTGCGGCAGCAGGTTGTATGGTAACATCATAAGCATACGATCTGCTGTTACCATGAATATCAGTAACAGTATAGGTTACGGTAGAAACTCCGATATTGAAGACTCCACTTGCTTCTACTCCTGTACCGGTTCTATTGGTAGCGCCGGAAACGATATAGTTGATACTACTGATCCCACAATTATCGGACACGCTCAATGCAGGTAATGTATAAGAGCCTGTTGCATTTGCACAACTTACAACCGGTGTAACCGGATGAATCGTTGGATTCTGGTTATCAATTACGGTTACAAATTGCCAGGCGGTATCGGTATTACCGTGAATATCGGTAACTGTCCAGATAACTTTTGTGGTACCAACTTCAAAGAGATTACTACTATGTACATCATTGGTGATAGACGCAATAACAGTATTACAAAAAGCTAATGGCGAGGGAACTTGAAGCTCTACCACTGCACCACAGGTATTAATATCCGATACTACACTGTAATCGAACAGTTGCGGTAAACTGGCAAGTGCTGATGGACCAGTAGCAATATTAAAAGATGTTCCCAAAACTTGATTCACAGTTGCAGCTTGCGTAGCATCACGGTAGATCGTGTAAGTATTTATGCTACCTGTACTATAACCAGAGGTAAATGCTGCCCCTCCATCTGGAAATGAATTCGCTTCTAATACTCCGGTGATAGAAGAAGGATTTGCACCGGTCAATGGATCTTGGTCAAAGAAAAAAATATGTGTTGCGCTGGTACCCAGATTACGGTTATAAAAAGTATTACAACTGATGCTTGTTGCATTGCCACGTGTACGAAGATTGGAGCCGTCAGTAGTAATACCGTCAAAAATATTTCCGGAGATCGTAGCTCCAATGACATCGATGGTTACTTGTGTATTGCCTTGTATACAACCGGAAGCACTGTTATACCCACCTGTTATTCCGATGATTTTATTATTGGTGAAGATTACATTTTTTGTTGCTGTGGTAGTGGGTCCACCACCTAATACTACCATCTGACGTGGAACATTATTGTTAGGTGCGAATTGAGTTGTCGTCGAAAAATCACAGCCTCCCGGTTCTGCTCCTACAAATGTTTTGCCGGAGAAGATGTTATCGTTAATAACAAGATTGTCAATTGCTGCATTGTATTTTGAACCTAATCCATGCTCTCCATTTGCAACGATTGTATTCCCTTCGATATAAATATTATTATGTGAGCCGTCTAGGAAAATCGCACCCGTTTCACTACCGCCATCTCCATCAAAACCTGTAATGGTGAATCCCTTACCGGATTCACCGATGGTTACATTATTAATGCCAGTGGCAATAGCAACTGTACCCACACCGGCAGCTGTGGAAGGATTGATGAATGTCACGGTTGCTCCTTCTGTAGATACCAGTTTAATACCTTGTTTATTGATATTGACTTTCTCAGTATAAGTGCCGGGTGTAACATGAATCACATCACCTGCGGCGGCGGCAGTCAATGCAGCATTGATGGTAGCCTTGGCGGAGCCTAGAGATCGTCCATCATTTGTATTGTTACCATTGATGGCAACATAGTAATGATTTTGAGCTGAAACAAGGGAAGTCAATAGCAATAATGCCAATAGACTAGGTAGTTTGCGTAAAAAAATTCTCATAAGTTGTCAATTTAGGGTTAGTAATGCAATGCACTATCAATCAATTGCATATTATTCTTTTATTCAATGGGGAAAAAACGGTTTTTTATGTGGAAAACCTCGGGTTTTTAACGGAGAAACCAATCATTAAACGATTGATACTCGTATTGTTAAGACTAAGTAGGGTGATCGTCAATTCTATAAATTAAAATGAAATATCTACAAATTTAGTAGGACTTAAGTTTTAATTAATAAAAAAATAATCTTTAAAAGATTGATTATATCATTATATATAAATTATGTAAAATAATATATATTCATTTTTTTGACAGCATTTAAGTTTTATTAACATTTACACCCGCTTGTGCAGCATTTTAGACCGATAATGGTCTTTATTTATGTGCTGACTCTTCGATTTTGCTAAACGAATGTAACAATCGACTTATTGTTAGTAAGTGTTAGAATATGAGATATAAGATGTAAAAATGAGGAACCGATTTAGAACTCGATTGTACAGAAGATTTCCTATAAAACAATGATTGATTGAGGAGACATCAAATGAAAATGATCACTGAATTTAATACCCCATAATAACCAAGACTTTTTTTCATCTAAAACAAAATGTAACCGCTACATTCTTCATGAACATGCCTTAAATTTTAAAAACTAGAACAAATGAGAAAATTCCTATC
The DNA here is from genome assembly GCF_051861365.1 of Sediminibacterium sp. NCBI lineage: Bacteria > Pseudomonadati > Bacteroidota > Chitinophagia > Chitinophagales > Chitinophagaceae > Sediminibacterium > Sediminibacterium sp. Next base: position 8,630 of record NZ_JBHYCW010000024.1, read on the forward strand.
ACTCTTGGGAGTCTTGATGCTATTTATAGCAACGGCTTCCGCACAAAACAAAAATGTTACCGGTAAGGTAACTGAGGCTAATGGTTCCCCTATCTCAGGTGCTACCATTAAAGCAAATGGAAGAGCCGTTGGTGCAACCAATGCTACCGGCGACTTTACCATCAGCGTTCCAAACGCTACTACATCTATTATTGTTTCATCTCTTGGATTCAACGATCGCAGCGTTACCTTAACCGGGGGTACACTAGCTATTACTTTAACGAACGCTGATGCCAATAGCGTATCTGAGGTAGTTGTAACCGGTTATACCAGCATTCAACGTAAGAAATTCTCTGGTGCTATTGCTACGGCTTCAACTAATGAAGTTAGAAAACAACCATTCGGTTCTTTTGATCAGGCACTACAGGGACAAGCTTCCGGTGTGTCTGTTGTAGCAAACTCTGGTCAACCAGGTTCATTCGCACAGGTTCGTATCAGAGGTAATGGTTCTATCAGTGGTGGTAACGTACCGCTCTATATCCTAGATGGTATTGAAATCTCTGCTGCCGATTTCGCTAGTATGAACCAGGGCGACTTTGATCGCGTGGACCTATTGAAAGATGGTGTTGCTTCTGCCATGTATGGTTCTCGTGGTGCCAACGGTGTAATTGTAATTACTACTCGCCGTGGTCGTGCCGGTACTTTACAGTTTAGTTATGATGCCCAAGTTGGCTTTAGTGATTTGCCAAAAGACAGATTACCGGTAATGAATAGTGACCAGAAAATTACTTATGAATTACAGCGGGGTAATCCATATGGTTGGACTACAGCTGAAGCAGATAGTTTACGCAAAGTAAATTTCAACTGGACTGATGCATTGTTCAGAACAGGTGTAACACAACAACACCAGTTAAGTGTAAGTGGCGGTACTGCTGCTAGCAGATTTTATGCTTCGCTTTCTTATTTAGACCAAGAGGGGATTGTAAAAACTACTGGTTTGAAAAGATATACGGCAAGAATCAATGTCGACAACAATATTAAGAATTGGAGATTTGGTGTGGGTTTACAAGCAGGTTTTTCTAAATTAAAAGGAACACCTGAAGGTAATACTGCATTGGCTAGCCCATTGAATGCTGCCCGTTGGTCAAATCCTTATGAGCGTGATAAAGATCCTCGTACAGGTCAATACCAGCAGTTTGGAGGTCCGGGTTATTTGACTTCCGGTCAACCCAATGGTGCCATGGAATTATTCTTAGATTACAATGAATCTATTCAGTTAAAGACTGTGGCTACTTCTTATTTGGAATTCCATTTCCCTTTTCTGAAAGGATTGTATGCCAGAACCAACTGGGGTATTGATTTCACCGCTAATGAGAATGTGAACTTTAATGATCCACGTACTGCGGGTGCACAAGCCAGAGCGGGTGCATTTGTAAAAGATCAAAATAGAAATTTCCGTTATACAGGAACTACTTCATTGAACTACAAACAAAATTTTGGAAAACATGAAATAGAAGGTGGTTTGTTTACGGAAGTGGTGAAAAATGATTTCAGAAGCTTTGGATTTACTGCTTATGGTTTTACCAATGGTTTTACCAATGAAGCAGGTATTACACAAGGTAGTGTTGCCAATGCCAACTTTATTCCTACTGTACGTGGTTTTGGTACCGACAATGGTATTCTTTCCTACTTCGGAATTTTTAACTATGGTTACGACAGTAAATATTATGTGACTTTAGTAGGCCGTCGTGATGGTTCATCTCGTTTCGGTTTGAACAACCGCTTTGCTAATTTCGGATCAATAGGTCTAACTTGGGTTGCTTCAAGTGAAAAATTCATGGAAAATACCAAGCTCTTTGATGACTTGCGTGTTAGAGCTAGTATCGGTACAAATGGTAATAATAATATCCCGAATAATATCGGTGATTATCCTATTCCACAATTTAGAGGTGCTACTTACGCTGGGATTAGTGGATGGACGCCGGGACAGCCTGGAAACCTCGATTTCCGCTGGGAAACCAACCGTACTATTAACTTCGGAATCGACTTTTCTATTTTGAAAAGAAGATTGAGCGGTAGTATCGAATTGTACGATAGAAAAACATCTGATCAGTTCTATAATATTACTGTTGACCCTGCTAGCAGTGGTTTTACAACCATTCCCAGTAACGTAGGTGTTCTTCGTAATCGTGGTATAGAGTTAACACTTCGCGGAGAAGTGATTAAGGCTAAAGATTTCAACTGGACGATCAGTGCTAATATTACTTATAACCAAAACAGAATTGTAGAATTATCTCAAGACTCATTGGTTCAGGGATTAACCATACTAAAAGTAGGTAAACCTTTGAATACCTTATTCCTGGTTCCATATGCAGGTGTTAACCCGGCAAATGGTAATGCACAATATCAAAAGAGAGATAAATCCATCACAATGGTATATACTCCTGCTGATAAAGTGTATCAAGGAACTTCAGATGCTCCATGGTTTGGAGGTATCACTTCTTCTTGGTCTTACAAAGGTTTTGACTTAAGTGCACAACTGAACTTTTTCCTTGATCGTGTAGTGTACAATAATGATAAAAACAACATTGTTAACCCAACTTATTACTTCGATAACATGTGGGTTGAATTGTTGAAAGAATGGAGAAATCCGGGTGATATCACCAATGTACCAAGACCTTCTTCCGGTACACTGGGTGGAACAGCTCCTGCCAATCCTTATCAGTCTCAGGTTACTCGTTTTCTTGAAGATGGTAGTTTCTGGAGATTGCGTAACGTAACCTTAGGTTATACTTTCCCAACAAAAATGCTGGGCAAAACAGGTATCCGTTCCGCAAGAATTTTTGTTCAGGGTCAGAACTGGTGGACAGCTACAAAGTATGAGAGTTTCGATCCAGAATCAACCGGTACAGCCTTGGTTGGTGCACAATATCCTGCTCTTGTACAAACAACTGTTGGTTTAAACATTGGATTTTAATCACCCTCAAAACGAATGAACATGTATAGTAAAATAATAAAAAATTCCATCGTTGCACTCGCAGCTATTACGGTGATGCAGGGGTGCTCTAAAAAGGACGTCATTGAATTGACGCCAGACTTTGCTCTCGATGCCATTACCAACCCATCGAGCATGAAACAAGTAGAAGAAGTGTTGATTGGTGCTTATGCTAGCTTAAGAGCGAATGATTATTACGGTTCTGGTAGTGGTACCGGCGCTTGTTGGTCTTTAATGCCTGATGTTATGAGTGATAACCTCTATGAGGTTTCTGCAGAAACATTGGCAAACTCAAGAGCCATGGCAGACTGGATTTATAACCAATCTACCGGTCAAATCAGAAGTATGTATACTGCTCCTTACGCAACCATCGCAAACGCGAATATTGTATTGCGTGATGTTGATAAGTTTACCACGTCGCTCAATCAGGGAGTGTCTAACAGAATTAAAGGTCAGGCTTATGCACTGCGTGCGTTAGCTCATTTTGATCTGCTGCGTTATTTTTCTCCAAAATATGATCGTAGTAGTACTACTGATTTAGCAGTGGCTTATATTAAGGAATTTGTGGTTTCTACTTCTGTAAAGCCAACAAGGGCTACTAATAAAGACTTTTATGATAATCTTTTTGCTGATATCAACCAAGCCATTACACTATTAGGCAATGTTGATAAGCCTGTTAATCCAACCAGCGGTCTGAGTCGCCCATATATGGACAGAAATGCAGCATATGCACTTTTAGCTCGTATTAATCTGTATGCAGGCAACTGGGCTGAAGCAGCTACTGCAGCAACCAATGCAATCAACGGTCGTCCATTAGCTACTACACAAGCTGCTTTCTCCGGTATGTACAACCAAACCAATGTTGGTGAACTGATTTTCAATGTTCAGTTTGAGTCTGGTCAATTTGGACCTTCATTTCTGGTATTTTTCGCCACCAGTAATAGAAGCTATTTTAGACCTGTGCCCGATATTGCAACTGCTGCCGGTACAAGTGGTTTGATTCAGAATAATGATGTACGCTATCAGGCCTATTTTACAAGTGTTCCTGCAGCAGGTACCACTACTCCAAATCTGGCTGTAACTAAGTATAGAGGAAAAGCCGGTTTGGTAGACGGAACCGCTAACTATCCTGTATTCCGTACGGGTGAAATGTATTTGATCCGTGCTGAAGCCAATGCCCGTTTAGGGGGTGCAAATGAAGTTTCTGCATTGGCCGATTTGAATACATTACGCGCAGCTCGTATCAGTGGGTATACACCTGTGGTATTAACAGGTACTGCATTGATCAATGCGATTGCTGATGAAAGAAGAAGAGAAATGTTTGGTGAAGGTCATCGCTTTTTTGATCTGAAACGTACTACAAGAACTGTTTCTCGCGGTGCTCCTTGTGGAACAAATATTTCTGCTTCAGGTGCTTGTACACTTGCAGCAACTGCAAGAGAATGGGCAATGCCAATCCCAGAAGATTTTTTGAATGCTAATCGTAGTCTTGTTCAAAATCCAGGATACTAATTAGATTTAAAAATTGTTATAATAAAACCCCCGTTCACTATGTTGAACGGGGGTTTTATTATAAGACCTACGAACAAAAGGCATGCACTACTATCGTACTTTCTCCCATACTGTATAAGACTTTTTATTTAAAAATTCCCAAGTACCCACAATCATAGCCAGATTCGCCCACACAAAATAAAAAGGCAAATAAAAGAAACGCGGAACAAATTTGAATTGGATGAGTAACCCTCCCAATAATGCCCATCCATAAAATACAAAACACCAAAAAAGTAATCCCGACAATGGAAGCGCAATCCCATCGCTATCCATGAATGCAACAATAAGCGGCATGAGCACTACTAAATAAGGAACTACCAGCCAACGTAACAATTTTCGGTTGATGAATTGTAATATAGGAATCGGTCTTTTGATCAAAAGACTCCACCAATGAACCATCTTTAGCATTTGTATACTACCCGCAGCAATACGAACTTTTCTTTTCCACTCTTTGGATATTGAAAAGGAATAAGCCTCCACCCCATAAGCTTTTTCTTCATAAGCAATACGATATCCTTGATCTATCACTTGTAGACTCATGTAGAGATCATCGCAAATAATACTTTCAGGCATTGGCTTTACTAATGCCGTTCTGAGCGCAAACAATTCACCTACCGCTCCTGTAACAGAATGAACAGATGCATCTGATTTTCTTATGATAGATTCATATCTCCAATACAATCCTTCCACTGCTACTGCACCCTTCTCTTTACCATCTGACACTTTTTTTTCACCTGCCACCGCTCCTACCAAAGGATCCTTAAAATGATGTACAAGATGATGTAAAGCATCTTTGTTCAATAATATATTGGCATCCGTAAATATCACAATGCCCGGTAATACAGCAGAAAGTACACGATTGATTGCGGCTGCTTTTCCATGACGGTCTGGTTGATGAAATAATTGTACTTCCGGATAATGAGCTAGCAATTTTTCGGAGCCATCTGTTGATCCATCAGTGACTACCCAAATAGATTTCTTCTCTTTAGGATATTCGAGCGATAAGGTATTTTTAATCTTAGCTTCCAAATAATTCAACTCATTATAAGCCGCAATAATGATCGTTACCATTGGAGAATCCAGTGAATCATCAAACTTTTTTACTTTCCACTTACGAAATGGCTCTACCATTTTCGAAACTAAAAAAATCAAAAAAGGATAGCCTATATAAGTATAAGCGATGATCCCAATTGATATGTAAAAAAGGTTTGCCATAATTATGCTAATGGAGGCATGAATATATAATCTACTACATCTTCACCCTGATAGGAAACCAGTAGCCCCTGCATATTGACATACATCACACGATAACCCAATGATGTTAGTAAATGCAAACATTGTTCCTTTTTACGATCATTCCACAATTCAGCCATGATAAGAGGTTGATACTTTTGAATGGTTTGAATTCCGCCTTGAAGCACTTCCCATTCATGATTTTCGACATCGATTTTTAAACCTATTAAGATTTCATCAGGGTACTGCTTCATCAACTGATCCAACGTAATTGCAGGTACTTGGTGTAACTCCCCTTCTCTCTCTTTTTGTATTTCCAATGAGGCCAGTCCATGTTGCAGTACCCCCTCTTTCAATGGAACTTTCATTTCTGCCCATCCATCTTTATCACTGATTGCTTTTTTAACAATATCAATATTCATGATTTTTTTATACCTAAAAAACCGTTTGATAACAGTTACATGTAATGGTATGGGCTCAATAGCTATGATTTTCCAAGAACTGTTTTCTTGAGCCAAATAAGCAGACATAACTCCCAAATTAGCTCCGATATCCAAAACAAGTCCACGATCAGGTAGCAGATGGGAGAATGCTCGAAAAGTGCCTTCATAGTGCTTACCCCGCATGCGTGTTAAATTGATATGAGCCATGAATAAAAGCCAGTTTTCCCTTCCCAATATTAGCTGGCCGGCCCTGAACAATACCCTCTTTATATGCCTATTTGTAAGCATCAACAATATTAAGTAAGATTTCCCCTCAAATACCGGCCTGTTTGAAGAATATCCACATAAAGCAGCAGCTACTACTTCGGGGGCAGTCTTTATTTATCTTTACCCACTAAACTTAACTTTTGCTATGCTTAAAGTAGGCGTATTTGGCGTTGGTCACCTGGGCAAATTTCACCTGAATAACTGGAAAGAAATCAAAGACGTAAAAATCGTTGGCTTCTTTGATCCGAATAATGACAATGCAAAAATTGCAGTAGAAGAATATGGACTGAAAAGATTTTCCGATGAAGAAAAACTCATTGACGCATGTGATGCCATAGATGTGGTAACGCCTACCGACCATCATTTTGCTATTTGTATGATGGCCATCAGAAAGGGCAAACATGTCTTTGTTGAAAAACCTCTGGCACATACTATTCAAGAGGGTCGGGATCTTGTGAATATGGTTCGTGAGGCCAATGTGAAATTACAAGTTGGACATGTAGAAAGATTCAATCCTGCTTATCTGGCCATTCAACAGCATCCATTAAATCCGATGTTCATAGAAGTACATCGTTTGGCCCAATTTAATCCTCGGGGTACTGAAGTGAGTGTGATATTGGATTTAATGATCCACGATATTGATATCATCCTCAGTCTAGTAAAAAGTGATGTCAAACAAATTTCAGCCAGTGGCGTTGCCGTCATGACTGAAACACCTGATATCGCGAATGTGCGTATTGAGTTTCATAATGGTTGTGTGGCTAATTTGACAAGTAGTCGTATCAGTATGAAGAAAATGCGCAAAATGCGTTTATTCCAGAAAGATGCATATATCGGTATTGATTTCCTCGAAAAGAAAACAGAAATCATCAAACTGAAGCAGCCGGATGATCAACACGTATTTTCTTTTGATATCGATACACAACAGGGCAAGAAAACCATTGCTATAGCCAGTCCAATCGTACCTCAAGCCAACGCCATCAAACTGGAGTTAGAGTCCTTCACAGATGCAATATTGAACAATAAGCCTACTGTTGTGAGCGAAATTGATGGCTTCCTTGCTATGGAAGTAGCACATCAAATACTGGATAAAATTAATAATACCAGTATCCTGGTTTAGAACATGTACAGGCGCAATAACAAAATAGCTTGGTGGTATATCCTCTCCGACTACTTGTTTGCAGCTTTGAGTACCTATATTTTTAGCATTGCTGTTTCAAAAGAAATTTTGATTACTTCTTTTGAAACACAAAATCATGGGTCATATACAACAATTATTACCCCATTTTTCTGGTTGCTGTTTTTTGCATTCGTAGGGAGCTATCAACAATCATTGTATGAAAAATCTAGACTGAATGAAATGACAGCCACGTTCATTCATGTGCTATTGGGGACTTTTATTATATGCACCATCACTGCTGTAGACACAACAGATTTCTTTGCTTATTTCCTCTCTTATTTTACAATTAGCTTTCTTTTATTATTCACAGGTAGGCTCCTCATTCTTCATACAGTTAAAAGAGCGATTCTAAAAGGTAAAATCATCTTTAATACACTCATCATTGGTAACAACCAATACGCAGTTCAAGCCTATCGAGAGATACAAAAAAATTTCAGGTACTTAGGTATCCATGTCACAGGTTATATTACCACGGGTGCTGACAAAGGAAATGGGCTCAGTAAATGGTTACCGAATTTGGGCACGATCGCAAATCTTCAAGTATTGATTACAGAAAAACAGATCGATAAAGTGATATTGGCACTTGATAAAAATGAACAGACTGCTATTGACGATATACTCTATCGATTATCAGATAGTGAAACTGATATCAAATTAGTAGCAGATACTTTAGACATTCTTTCCGGGTCTGTTAAAACCAACAATGTTTTTACCGCTTCGCTGATTGATATTCGAACCAACCCATTAAGCCCCTGGCAACAAAATGTAAAACGATTAATAGATATTCTGATTTCGTTAATAGTATTGATTTTATTATCACCTCTGTATGTATTTATTGCTATACGAATAGCAGTATCTTCAGAAGGTGATGTCTTTTATACACAGCAAAGGATCGGATATAAAGGAAAGCCATTCTTGATTTATAAATTCCGGAGTATGGTAGCCGACGCAGAAAAACAAGGTCCGATGTTATCCAGTGATAATGATCCTCGTATTACAAAATGGGGAAAGTTTATGCGGAAATGGAGACTCGATGAATTACCTCAGTTCTGGAATATTCTGAAAGGCGACATGAGTTTGATTGGACCCCGACCTGAGCGTAAAGTTTACATCGATCAGATCAATATTAAAACCCCTTATTATCGGTATTTGTTACAAATGAAACCCGGACTCACTTCCTGGGGAATGGTACAGTTTGGTTATGCTTCTTCAGTTGAAGAAATGATTGAAAGAATGAAGTATGATCTGATTTATATTGAGAATGCTTCCCTCTTACTTGATTTTAAAATCATGATACATACTTTGAGGATTATTCTTTCCGGGAAGGGGAAATAGATTGCCACTGAGGAAACAGAGAAGCACTGAATCGTTCTGTGTATTTCTGTGCCCTCAGTGGCAATAAATTATAAAACCCCTTTCGTCGAAGGCAAATGATTCGAGAATGGATCCCGCTTCACAGCCATACGAATGGCTTTAGCAAATGCTTTGAAAATAGCTTCAATCTTATGATGCTCATTATCACCTGAGCAAGAAATATTCAGATTACACTTAGCTGCATCACTAAAAGATTTGAAGAAATGAAAAAACATTTCAGTTGGCATTTCTCCTACTTTTTCTCTTTTAAACTCAGCATCCCAAACAATCCAGTTTCTTCCTCCAAAATCAATCAACACTTTAGCTTCTGCCTCATCCATTGGTATCGCAAATCCATACCGCTCCATACCGCGCTTATCAATCAACGCTTTTGCAAAAGCCTCGCCCAACGCTATACCGGTATCTTCAATGGTATGATGATCATCTATATGTAAATCTCCGCTTGTATGAATGGTCAAATCAATCTTTCCATGTCTAGCAATCTGATCCAGCATGTGATCAAAAAAACCAAGACCGGTATGGATATCAGCACGTCCTGATCCATCCAGATTCAATGCGATATTGATCTTTGTTTCATTGGTATTGCGTTCATGATGCACAACACGTATTCCCAATTTCAGAAAAGTATAAATCTCCTGCCAGCTATCTGTTTCCAATGCAATCACAGGTCTTAATGTTTGCTCTTGCTCGGGTGTTAATTCATGCAAGGGTGATTTCAGATAAATGGCTTTACAGCCTAGATTTTTAGCCAGCTGAATATCGCTCCAACGATCACCAATCACAAAAGATCTGGTTAAGTCAAATTGATCTGTATTGAAAAAATGTTGTAGTAAAGCAGTACCCGGTTTACGTGTGGGTTGATTTTCAGCGGCGAAAGTTCTATCAATGATCATCTCATCAAAAACAAACCCTTCTCCTTCCAATGTCCGTAACATGAGATTGTGATAAGGAAAAAAAGTTGCTTCCGGATAACTATCCGTACCCAATCCATCCTGATTGGTCACCATCACTTTGTAATAATCAAATGATGCAGCAATCTGTGACAACGCACTGATACTCCCCTTTACAAAAGAAGTTTTATCAATACTATCAATTTGAAAATCAATCGGTGGTTCTTGCAGTACCACACCATCTCGGTCAATAAATAATACCGGTCTCATTGTTTATTTAATTTTTGTTCTGGCCGCTTTTACTTCTACTGCCGTTACAAGAGAAGCTTTGTTACCCCAACTATTCCTGATATAATTTAATACATCAGCAATTTGTGTATCTGTCAAATCAGGATTGGCAGACATATTATTATCATAATACTCTCCATCAATCTCAACTCGATCCGTCATACCCTTGATAATGATACGCACCAATTTTAATTTATCATTTCCTTTCACAGTAGATGCCCCATCCAATGGCGGATTGAGTCGCGGAACCCCACTTCCATCTGCTTGATGACAAGCCATACAGCGTTGCAGATAAATGATTTTACCCCGATCCATAGAGGCTTTGATTGCAGGCTGAACTGTATTTGTAGCCGACCTACTTACAAGTGCTGAACTTAATACGAGAATCAAACTCAAGCAATACACATATTTCATATGATTGATTATTTGGCGTTATATACAATTCTGTAAATGGTTCCTTTAACATCATCAGATATATAGAGCGATCCATCAGGACCTTCTGTCAATCCGCAAGGTCTGTGTTTGGCATCACGTGGATTTTTAACCATTTCTGTACCGGAAAATCCATTTGCAAATACTTCCCATTGTCCGGAAGGTTTGCCATTCTCAAAAGGAATAAACACTACATAATATCCTTCCTGTGGCAAGGGTGAACGGTTCCATGATCCATGAAATGCAACAAAAGCCCCATTCTTGTATTTTGCCGGGAATTGATTTCCGGTATAAAACAACAGTGCATTTGGAGCCATATGAGCAGGGAAAGCTACAATTGGGTCAATAGCTTTTTCTCCTCCTGCTTTCTTTCCATCACCACCATATTCAGGCGACAATACTTTCTTTTTTTGAAAATGATCATAATACACATAGGGCCACCCTGCATCATCGCCTTTATTAATCGCATACATGGTTTCAGAAGGAAGTTCTGCGCTTACAGTAGTATCGAACATGTCGGGATACAAAGTGTACAACATATCTCTTCCATGCATGGTCACATACAGCTTGTTTTGTTGTTGATTCCAATCAAGTCCTACAACATTTCTCAATCCCGTTGCATACCGCACACCATTGTGGTATCCTTGATCTGTCTGATCAATTTTAAACTGCCAAATGCCTCCGGCTGAATCCAGAATGGGACAAGGATACATTCCTTTCGAACCTTTGGTACGATCTACTTCTTGGCAAGAATTAGAAGGTGCTCCGATATTCACATAAATATTACCGGCATTATCCAAAGCAATGGATTTGGATGCATGTTGACGTTTATCCCATAGACCTTTTACAATTCTTTGAGGGTTATTAGGGTTAGTAACTTTCCCATTTTCATCTAATTGATATCGAAAGACATCTTCATTCGAAGATGCATACAAATAATTGTCTTTTATGGCGATGCCGGTTCCAATATAGTTGCCAAAACTTGTTTCGATTTCCATTTTACCATCCTTATTTGCATCTGTGAGATAAACAATTCCTTTGCCTCCTACCAATCGTTCCAACTTGACATAAATTCCACCTTGCTTGGTCGCTACAATATGTCTGGCTCTACCCAAATTATCCGCAGCAATCAAAGCACCAAATCCTGAAGGCAATGTAAGTCCTGCATTATCTGCATCAGCTACTGCCTGATTAGTAATATTAACTTTTGTAGAATCATTCGCATTTGATACAAATGATAAGGAAGTAAGTAAGAAAATGAGAAACATTTTTTTCATATGATGCTGAATTTGAGATGAATTTACAAATGAAAACATAGAGTTGATTAGTTTGTTTGCGAAACATACCATTCCTGCATGGCATCTACCAATTGGGTATTTTCTTGTTCAGTGCCGACTGTAATCCGTAAACAGTTGTCACATAATTGTACATTGCTTCTATCGCGCAATACAATACCCTTCGTCAATAGGAACTCGTACACTTTTCTTGCATCTGCAATTTTTACCAATATAAAATTGGCATCAGAAGGATATACGGTTTCTACAGTTGGCATAGAGGAAAAAACTTCTACCAATGCCTCACGCATATCTACCAATAACTTGATCATATCATTCACCTGCCCTACTTCCTCTAGTGCTTTTAATACAAGTTCTTGTGTAGCTTGGTTAATATTGTAAGGCGGCTTTACCTTATTCATGACTTCAATAATTGCTTTAGATGCAAAAGTCATTCCAAGCCGCAATCCCGCTAATCCCCAGGCCTTACTAAGCGTTTGTAAGACAACCAGATTGGGGTATTCTTTTAATTCCTGTACAAACGATTTTTGTCTAGCGAAGTTGATATAGGCCTCATCAATCACCACAATTCCATTAAAGTTATTCAAGACCATTTCAATATCGGTACGATTCAAAGAATTACCAGTTGGATTATTGGGTGAACAGAGCCAAATGAGCTTAGTGTTTGCATCGATCAAATTTTCTAAATGAACCAGATCCAATTGAAAATCCGGTAGCAATGGTGCCTTACGAATGTCAACATCGTTAATATGTGCACTCACTTCATACATACCGTATGTAGGTGGACAAATAATCACATTATCTTTTCCCGGTTCACAAAAGCATCGAAATAAAATATCAATACATTCATCGCTACCATTCCCTAGAAAAATATGTTCAGGCAGTATTCCTTTGATTGTGCTCAGCTTTTGTTTAATGAGTTGCTGATGTGGATCCGGATATCGGTTATACCATTTCAGCAATGGTGATCCCAAACTATTTTCATTAGCATCTAAAAATACTTTCGCTTCACCACTAAATTCATCACGTGCTGATGAATAAGGCGTTAACTTTTTAATATTTTCTCTGGTGAGTTGATCCAGGTTAAACATATTGCTGAATTATAAATGATGTTAAATTTATAAACGTATCGTTACTGCTTTTTTATGTGCATCCAATCCTTCTGCAGCAGCCATGGCTGTTACAGTAGGTGCAATAGCTGTTAATCCCTCTTTCGTAAGTCGCTGGTAAGTGATCTTCTTGACAAAAGAATCCAAGCTCACACCACTATATGCTCTTGCAAAACCATTGGTTGGTAAGGTATGATTGGTTCCGCTGGCATAGTCGCCAACACTTTCCGGGGAATAATTACCTAAGAACACAGAACCTGCATTGGTAATTTTTTCAGCGATCCATTCATCTTGCTCGCAAGCTATGATCAAGTGTTCAGCAGCATATTCATTGACCAGATCAATTGCGTCATCCATATTCTTGACAAAAATAGCTTTGCTGTTTTCCAACGCTTTAGCCGCCATCTCTTTTCGTGATAACTGTTTCAATTGTACTGACAGCTCTTGTATGACCGCATCAATCAACTGGTTATCTGTTGATACCAATAATACCTGACTATCTGCACCATGCTCAGCCTGACTCAACAAATCTGCCGCAACAAAAGAGGGATTCGCACTCGCATCCGCAAGTACACAAACTTCACTAGGTCCGGCAGGCATATCAATGGCGGTTCCTTCCTGTTGTACCAATTGTTTGGCGCAGGTTACATATTGATTACCCGGACCAAATATTTTATACACGCTCGGAACCGTTTCAGTACCATAAGCCATCGCAGCTATAGCTTGAACACCACCCACTTTAAAAATCTTATGAACCCCTGTTAAACTAGCCGCATATAAAATAGCAGGATTTAATTTGCCTTCCTTATCCGGTGGTGAACAAAGAATTACTTCCTTACATCCTGCAATTTGGGCAGGAATGGCGAGCATCAATATGGTAGAAAACAACGGTGCGGTACCACCGGGAATATATAATCCCACTTTATCTATTCCTACCGACTTTCTCCAGCAGCGAACACCTTTCATGGTTTCCACCACTTCAATAGCAGCTTTTTGCTTCTCATGAAAAACACGAATATTGTTGGCTGCTTGTTTAATCGCTCTTTTCAGATCATCGGGTACTTGTTGTATAGCTGATGCAATTTCTTCATCCGTTACTACAAGTGATGATAATTGAACACCGTCAAATTGGCGGGTGAATTGCAATACTGCTTTATCACTATCCTGTTTTACGACATCCAACACTCCTTTAACTTGCTGCTCCAATGTAGCCGTGTCAATAACAGGCCGTTGAAGAATATGACCCCATGTACTTCTTTCTGGCAATTCAATTCTTTTCATACTTCTCTTTTAGCTATACAATCATTTTTTCAATCGGCACTACTAATATTCCCTGGGCACCTGCTGCTTTCAATTGCTCAATGATATCCCAGAACTCATTTTCATTGAGTACACTATGAACACTACTCCATCCCGGATCAGCCAATGGCAATACGGTTGGACTCTTCATACCGGGTAGTAAAGCGATGATTTCAGCAAGTTTATCATTCGGTGCATTCAACAAAATGTATTTATTGTTTTTTGCTTTTTTTACTGATTGAATGCGGAATAACAAACGATTCAACAATTGTGTTTTGGCATCCTCTAATCCATTGTTACGGATCAATACTGCCTGCGATTGTAAAATGGTTTCAGCTTCTTTCAATCCATTCATGAAAAGCGTAGAGCCGCTGCTCACCAAATCACAAATAGCATCTGCCAAGCCAATACCGGGTGCAATTTCAACACTACCACTGATTTCATGTATTTCGGCAATAACATTTTTCTCCTTCAGAAAGTTTTCTACAATCACTGGGTAACTGGTGGCGATCTTTTTACCATTGAGAAAAGAGGCATCCGTATATTCTTCGCCCCTACGTACTGCCATGCTCAAGCGGCATTTACCAAAACCCAATTTCTCAACAACAGTTACTTTTTTTCTTTTTTCATACACCACATTCTCACCAACAAACCCAATATCAGCTACAGCATCTTCCACATATTGCGGGATATCATCATCTCTCAAAAAATATACTTCAATGGGAAAGTTGGTGGCTTCAGCTTTGAGTTTGTTTACACCATTACTGATATCGATACCACATTCCTTCAACAAACGAATGGAATCATCGTGTAAACGACCACTTTTTTGAATTGCGAGCTTTAGTTTCATAGTATTCTGTTAAAATAAAAAAGGCTTACCTCTTGGTAAGCCTTTCAATGTTTTATGTTTGGCACAAAACACCAACAGCCTACCCAATGGGTAAGTAATGATGGTGGTGGATATGTGCGAATTGTTTCATGAGATGCAAAAGTACAGGCATCTTCATTCCCCTGCAAATTTTTTTCACCCGATCATCCATTTGACCGGTATTCCTGCCCCGTAATACCTAACTTACAAGTCCCAAATTGCAGCCTATGTTAAAAACAATGTTATTTGCCGTTCTGTCATTGACCTGCTTGACAGCTATTTCCCAGAAAAGAAAGTTGATTTGGAGCGATGAATTCAATAAAAATGGCCTGCCCGATTCTACCAAATGGAGCTATGATGTTGGTGGACATGGATGGGGAAATAATGAATTGCAATACTATACCTCCCAACAGCTGAAGAATGCAAGGGTTGAAAAAGGCATGTTGGTTATAGAAGCCCACAAAGAAAAAATGGGTGAGAACGATTATACTTCTGCCCGACTTGTTACCAAAGGAAAAGCCGATTGGAAATATGTACGTATAGAAGTACGTGCCAAATTACCCAAAGGAGTAGGTACCTGGCCTGCAATATGGATGTTAGGTACCACGCCAAAAATTACCTGGCCTGATGATGGAGAGATCGATATTATGGAACATGTTGGTTATAACCAAGGAACGATTCATGCTTCCACACATACAAAGAAATATTTTCACAGCATCGGTACCCAGATGACTGCTACTGTGAGTGTTCCCGATTGCAGTGAGAAATTCCATGTATATGCTTTAGAATGGAATGAAGAAAACATCACTGTACTCGTAGATAACAAGCCTTACTTCACTTTCAAAAATGAACATACAGGAAATGATGCATGGCCATTTGACAAACCCTTCCATTTACTCTTGAATATTGCTGTAGGGGGATCATGGGGCGGACAAAAAGGGGTAGATGAAAAAGTATTTCCACAGAAAATGTGGATCGACTATGTACGTGTTTATCAATAATGACAAATTTTCAAAACCAACACCGATAAAACCAATTATTATGAGAAAATTGTTCTTTAGTTTTCTTATCACAGGTGCATCTTTTACAGCATTATATGCACAGGATGATAACAGCTATCGCACACCTGCCAAAGAAGTGATGGAACTGTTACTGGCAAAACCAACTCCTTCTGTAAGTATTGATGGTAAAGCAGAATGGATATTGCTTAGTGAGCGGAACAGTTATCCAACCGTAGAAGAACTCGGACAACCGGAGATACGTGTTGCCGGATTAAGAATCAATCCCAACAATTTTGCTCCTAGCAGACAAAATTTTATCAATAATTTTTCCCTACAGAATATCAAAACAGGTGTAAGTACACAGGTTACCGGTTTACCTGCCAATTTATTAGCGGGCAATGTGAGTTGGAGTCCTTCTGAAACCAAAATTGCATTTACTAATACTACAGGTTCTAGGGTAGACCTCTATGTGATTGATGTAGCCAGCAAAAAAGCGACTAAAATCAATAAACAAGCATTGAATACGGTTTTGGGAACCTCTTATACTTGGGTAGATGATAATACTATTATTTATAAAGCAGCTACACAATCTGCATCCAATGCTCCAAAGCGTCCTATCACTCCTAAAGGACCTACCGTCCAACAGAATTTAGGTAAAGCAGCACCAAGTCCTACTTATCAGGATTTGATCAAATCGCCTTTTGATGAACAACTTTTTGAATTTTATGCGAATGGTCAACTGATACAAAATAAAAACGGAATAGAAACCAATCTGGGTAAATCAGGTATTGTTTCAACATTCAGCTTATCTCCGGATAAAAAATATATGATGGTAAGAACCATTCGTAAACCATTCTCTTATTTGGTTACGGCCAATGGATTCCCTTCTACCATTACTATCCAAGATCTCACAGGAAAAGTGGTTAAAGTATTAGCTGAATTACCTTCTTCTGAAGGAACACCGTCGGGCTATGATAATACACAAAATGTTCCGCGTGGATTTGATTGGAGAGATGATGAGGCTGCTACCATTACTTGGGCTATGCCGCTGGATAGTGGATTGATCAAAAAACAAGTGGAGTATCATGATGCTGTTTATGCATTGAGTACACCTTTCACAGGTGAAGCCAAAGAATTGTTTAAAACCAAAACACGTTATGCCGGTACGACTTGGGGTGATGCTACGCTAGCATTGGTGCAGGAGGTATTGAGATCAAAACAAACTATTCGTGTTAGCCGATACAATAGCACAACAGGGGCTTTGGAATTATTGATTGAAAGAAATCAGACCGATGCTTATAATAATCCGGGATCACCTGTATTAACCAAGAATAAATTCGGTAGATCGGTAATTCAAACCACCGATAATGGTACTAAAATTTTGATGAACAATACCACCGGTTCTTCTCCAAAAGGTGATCTTCCTTTCCTTGCTAAATTTGATTTGTCTACCAAGAAAAACGAGATCATATGGCGTTGTGCCGAAGGTGTTTATGAAACCGTGAATGAAGTGATTGATGCCGATAAACTGGTTTTATTAACACGTCGTGAATCACAAACAGAAGTACCCAACTACTATATTAAAAATTTGGTTCTACGCATTGCCGACAGAGCCATTACGAAGTTCGCCAACCCGTATCCACAACTGGAAGGTGTAACCAAGGAAAAAGTAAAGTACAAAAGAGCAGATGGCGTAGACCTTACCGGTGAACTATATTTACCAAAGGGCTATAATAAAGAGAAAGACGGTCCATTGCCATTGATTATTTGGGCTTATCCGCGTGAGTTCAACAGCGCTGCTGATGCTGCTCAAATCAGAGGTAGCCAATATCGTTTTACTACTTTAAGCTGGGGCTCTCCTATTTATTATGTAACTCAAGGTTATGCAGTATTAGACAATGCTGAAATGCCCATCGTAGCAGCTTCTGCGGATAAAAAACCGAATGATAATTTTGTTGCTCAGTTAAAGATGAATGCAGAAGCAGCGATTAATCATTTATCTGGATTGGGTGTTGCCGATAAAAATCGTGTGGGTGTAGGTGGACATAGCTATGGTGCTTTTATGACTGCTAACTTATTAGCACATACCAACTTGTTCAAAGCAGGTGTTGCCAGAAGTGGTGCGTATAACAGAACCTTAACTCCTTTTGGCTTCCAGAATGAAGACCGTACTTACTGGCAGGCTCCTCAGTTGTATTATGAAATGAGTCCATTCAGCTATGCTGATAAGATCAAAACACCGATCTTATTGATTCATGGTGATAGTGATGATAACACAGGAACCTACCCAATTAATAGTGAACGATTATACGCAGCTATTAAAGGACATGGCGGTACGGTACGCTTTGTATTCTTACCTTATGAAGCACATGGCTATCGTGGAAAGGAGAATGTGTTGCACACTTTATGGGAGCAACAACAATGGTTAGATAAATATGTGAAAGGAGCGAAATAAGTTTCACTATAGTTACAAAAAGAGCCATCCTGAATTTTTGAGGATGGCTCTTTTTGTAACTATAGGATATCATACTATAAAATTTATCCCTAAAATACTATGAGCACTTATTACTCCAGGGCCAAATGGCCCCGTCCCCGCTTCCGGGCTGCATTGGCCTCTGACCCCAATGAGACCCGTCCGCGTGGACTGATTTAGAATCATTAATCTTATCTGACTTAAACTACAGCTTTCAAAAAGTTTCAAATAATTTTTCAGTACTATTTATTTTTTGAGTAATTTGTCAATTGTTGCTTCAAATTCTTTCTTCAACAACTCATATCTAGATCCTGTTCCCGGACCTTCAAATCCGGCATGTATTTTAGCAACCTTACCTTGTTTATCAATAAAAATAGTGGAAGGAAAAGACTTGATCTTGGTTAGCTGTGGTAATGTTTTTTCCGTTCTCAAAGTATCAGATACAGTCACACCCGTGAGTAACATCGGATACTGAACATTAAATCGCTTTTGAAATTTTCTTACGCTATTACCTGCTAAAACAGGATCTTCATAATATTCATACGCTAACGCTACTACCTCTACACCTCGTTCTTTATTCTTTCGATAATATTCACTAAGAAATGCTGTCTCATCCATACAATTCGGGCACCAGGATCCCATGATTTGAACAATGACTACTTTATTCTTAAATCGGTTATCATTAATTGAAACGGTATTCCCATTCAAATCAGGAAAAATAAAATCTAGTCGCTCTTCTCCCTCTTTTAAAAACATAGCCGCAACATCAGGCAATGTTGCCTTGTCATTTTTTACAGCTTTCCATGGCTCTATACTGGTAGCTCCTGAATAATAATGACCATTTGTAATAGATGTATCGCTATTAATAGTTGCGTTGAAATAATAGGCATGACTCCCATCAAATGTTGAGAGCTTTACACGATCACCATCTACGATACCATATAAGTATCTATAATCGCCCGTAGGAGTAATAAAGGTTCCTGAAAGGGTTTTACCTTGTTGTACAAATTCTGCAATGGCAGGTCTGGGGGAACCGTCTGCCCTAAAAAAAGTCACTTCCCATTTTCCTGAGATATTGGCAATTGGTTGATCATTGGTTTCAAATCTTGTAGCGGTTCCGGCAAGTGCTTCAAATGGCATGTCAATAAAACCTGCTGTGGCTGCCTTGGTCCAAATACCCGAGAGTTGGTTATTTCCTTTTTTGACCAATTTAAAATAGGATTTAAATACCGGCATGGCCACTAATATGGAGTCTCCTTTTATAGTAATATCATCTACTTGAATCTGCTCTTCGCCATTTTTAATGATCCAGTGAAGGCTATCACCGGAATTGATCACCTCAAAGTTGAAAATAATATGATTTCCATCTTCACGAAATAGTTTAGCCTGCCACTCCCCCGCTTGTAAATTTTCATTTTGTTTTACTCCATAGCTCATCATAAAAATGATTAGACCCAAGTATATATATTTCATATTGCTGATTTGCCTTGCAAAAATACAATTAGTCTACTAAATAACTATGTTAATCATCAGAGACTCCCGAAATCGTAAAAAGTCATTTCAAATAGATATTATTACTGTACGGTTACAAAGAATGCGATGCAATGTTTATCTTACGGAAAATCCAAACCATCATGAGAGCTTCTCTATTGTTCTTCATGTGTTTTTATTGTTTGTCACTTTTTGCCCAAGATCATTACTTGCTGGTAGGTACATATACTACGGGTAAGAGTAAAGGCGTGTATGTATTCAGGTTTAACTCCCAAAATGGAGAAATTCAATGGGTTAGCAGTACCGATAGTGCTACCAATCCCTCATTTCTGGCAGTATCACCTGATAAACAAAAAATTTATACAGTCAATGAGACAGGAGGTGAACAACCCGGTTATGTCAGTGCATATGAGTTTGACGCGGCTACCGGACAATTATATTACATAAACAGTCAGCCAACAGGCGGCGACCATCCTTGTTATGTAACAGTAGATAAAACAGGGAAATGGGTCATCACCGGAAATTATACCGGAGGAAACATCAGTGTATTTGCCGTTGCCAGCGATGGTAGTCTCAAACATTATGTACAAAAGATTCAACATACAGGTAGTAGTATCAATAAAAGCAGACAAGATAAGCCGCATGTTCATGGAACTTTTTTTTCTCCGGATGAGAAATATCTTTTGGTACCGGATTTGGGAACTGACAAACTGATGATGTATCTATTTAATCCCAATAACAAACAACCATTAAAGCCAGCGGCCATGCCTTTCGCTGCTTCTGCTCCCGGAAGCGGCCCTCGTCATCTTGATTTTCATCCCAACCAAAAATTTGTGTATCTGTTGGAAGAGTTAACGGGTACTATCAAAGCTTATCGTTATACCAACGGTTATTTAACAGGGATTCAGCAAATAGCAACACATCCCAAAGATTTCTCCGGACAAGCGGGCAGTGCTGATATTCATGTATCGCCTGATGGCAAATTTTTGTACGCGTCTAATCGAGGCGAAGAAAATAATCTTGCCATTTTTTCCATTGATCAAAACACGGGAAAGCTTATTACTGTTGGTTACCAACCTATTCCCGGAGCAGGTCCTAGAAACTTTATTATAGAACCGGGTGGCAACTTTTTATTAGTAGCCAATCAGCGAACCAACAATATTGTTACATATCGTATCAACAAAGAAACAGGGCTACTACAACAATTGATCCGACAAACAGAAGTGCCGAGTCCTGTTTGCTTGAAGCTAATACCCATTCAAGAATAATTTTAATCCCTCTATATGCAAAACTGGAAAATAAAAACATCTTTATTTCTTAACTATTTTGTATTTGCCATACTGCTCAATAGCGTAGGCACTGTTATTCTTCAAGTACAGCAAAACTTTGGTGTTTCAGAAAGTGCAGCTTCCACACTCGAAGCTTTTAAGGATTTAAGCATTGCGGCGGTATCTTTTCTAATCTCCTCTTATATTGTCCGAATCGGATATAAAAATGCCATGCTGATTGCATTAGGATTCATTAGTGTTATTTGTTTCATCATGCCTTTCACAGCCAGTTTCCTAACCACCAAATTATTGTTTGCAGCAGTGGGGTCCTCATTTGCGCTGATTAAAATGTCTGTGTACAGTACAATCGGGTTAGTAACAAAAAATGAAAAAGAGCATATTAGCTTGATGAACTTTATTGAGTCTTTTTTCATGATCGGTATTCTCACAGGCTATTTTATTTTCAGTTATTTTGTAGATGATGCAAACCCTCAATCTACTCAATGGTTGAATGTATATTATCTGCTAGGCGGTATTTCATTGGCTGCTTTTTTACTACTGCTCTCTGCCTCATTAGATGAATCATCCATCCAATCGAAAGAGCAAAAGTCTATGTTGAGTGAGTTTAAAGAAATGTTCAAATTAATGGTGAAGCCTATCGTATTGGTATTTGTACTCTGTGCATTTTTTTATGTACTGATCGAACAAAGTATCATGAGTTGGTTACCGACTTTTAATAACAAAGTATTACTGCTACCTGCAGCATTGAGTATTCAGATGGCGAGTATACTCGCGGGTTCTACTGCATTGGGGCGCTTCTTTGCCGGGTTAGTATTGAAAAAACTGAACTGGCTGATCATATTGATCTCCTGTTTGTTATTAGCTGCAGCATTGGTATTAGTGGCCATTCCTTTGGCTGAAAAAACTACCGGACAACCCATTACCGGTTGGGCTACCGCTCCTATTGCTGCATTTGTATTTCCTATGATCGGGTTATTATTGGCTCCAATTTATCCTGCAGTAAATTCTGTTATACTCAGTACGCTACCTACAAAACAACATGGACTCATGTCTGGATTGATCATCATTTTTTCCGCATTAGGTGGTACAACCGGATCTATCATTACAGGAAATATATTTGAACATTATGACGGTAAACAAGCATTTTATTTTTCCTTAATTCCCATGGCCATATTAATTGTATGTCTATTCTTGTTTAATAGACTACAACGAAAAGAAAAAAATAGTATACAATCTAACTGATGAAGCCTAATAGTTACTTACATATTGAATCCTTATCGCCATTATATGAAGATGTGCAGCAGTCTGGTATTTTTACTGATTCAAAATATTTTGTAGATGCTTTACCAAAATCAAGTGTGACAAATATTCTAGAACGGTATGCTACTGATAGTAAGCAAACTTCATTTAGTTTATTAAAGTTTATACAAGAAAATTTCATATTACCACAAGCACAACAAGAGGAGTATTCATCTGATAATAAATCTATGGATACTCACCTGAATGAATTGTGGAATGTCTTACAAAGAAACCCCGATGAAACAGGGGGTACATTGATACCTCTACCCTATCCATACATTGTTCCGGGAGGAAGATTCCGGGAAATCTATTATTGGGATAGTTATTTTACCATGTTAGGTTTACAAAAGAGTGGCAGACTGGATTTAATAGAAAACATGGTGAAAAATTTTGCTTTTCTGATTCAAACCATTGGACATATCCCCAATGGTAACAGAACTTATTATATCAGCCGATCTCAGCCACCATTTTTTAGTATGATGGTTGGTATTCTACACGCAGCCAAAGGCGACAAGATACTTGAGGCATATTTACCTGCACTTGAAAAAGAATACAATTTCTGGATGGATGGTGTAGACCAACTTTCACCTGAATTACCCACTTATCGAAGGGTGGTACTGATGCCTGATGGTTCAGTATTAAACAGGTATTGGGATGATAATCCCTCACCCAGACCCGAAGCATACATAGAAGATCATCATATAGCAAAAATCTCCAACAAAGAGCCAGAGGAAGTTTATAGGAATATTCGTGCAGCTGCTGAATCGGGTTGGGATTTCAGTAGCCGATGGTTTGCAGATGCACAAGAGATGCATACGATACAGACAACTGATATTATTCCTGTTGATTTAAATTGTCTTTTGTTACATCTGGAGAAAACTTTACTAGCCTGTTATCAGCAAAATAAAAATCATGATGCTGTACAGGTTTTCACAAAGAAAATAGAGAACCGTCACACCGCCATTCAAGAATACTGTTGGAATGAGACAAAGGGATTTTATTTTGACTACCACACTCAACAGCAAAAAAATACCGATCGCATTACCATGGCTGGATGCTTTCCATTGTTCCTAGCTGTTGCTGATGATGAACAAGCCGCCGCAGTGGCAGTGATGATCAAAGAACAACTGCTTTCAGAAGGGGGAGTATTGACAACCACCCTTCAAACCGGTCAGCAATGGGATGCACCCAATGGCTGGGCCCCACTACAATGGGTTGCTTATAAAGGATTGAGTAATTACCAGCATCAGGAACTCGCAGATGAAATAAAAAAGAGATGGATGCGCTTAAATGAAACCACTTACCAACAGACCGGGAAAATGATGGAGAAGTATAACGTACAAGATATATATGTAAAAGCCGGTGGCGGTGAATATCCCAATCAAGATGGATTTGGCTGGACGAATGGTGTGTACTTAGCGATGAGGGACGAAACAGAGAAACATGAAATAAGAAATATGAAATAAAGAAAATCAAAGATCAAGATACAAGAACCACGCAATTCACTTACACTTGTGGCTTGCAGCTTGTAACTTGTAGCTTTCTTGTACCCTGCTTCTTTATTCTTGTGCCTTTTTCTTATCTATCTGACTTAACAACCCACCCACAATGGCAATAGCCATACCTAACATCAGAAAAAGATATTGCAAGATATACTCTTCTCCGATGATGATCATTTGAGCAATCACCAAAACACAAATAATAGCTCCTTGCAACACTACCACCGTATGAAAGTGCCTGATTCTTTTTACAACGGTGAAGATGGTGATGATACCTAATACACCGATAGATAATAAAATGATCCATCCGGGAGTAGAGAAATCTTTAAACATGGTTCCATTGAGAAAATAAACAGGTATGCTGAGTGTACTTCCGGTAGGATCAGTAATCAGATGATATCCCACAAACAAAGCTGCTGTTACAGCCAGTACAAGCATGGCAATGGTTAATTGGCGAGCCGCTTTCATAGACAGAGTTTAGCGTTATAGAAACTAGATGACATTAAATTAAACAGAAATAAAGCCTTTTGCAAGAGCTAGGCTAAAAACCTGCATAAAATGTCAATTACAAGCAGCTTTATCACTTAGTCACTCGACATATCTATTTTATTCAATTACTGCTGCCTTTTCGTAGCCACCACTTCAATATCAAAAACCAATACTTTATTCGGTGGAATATCTTTGCTCCTCGTTCTAATACCATAAGCTTGGGCTGAAGGAATGATGACCCTTACTTTACCACCCACCCTACATTTAGGTAGCGCGAGTTGCCAACCTTTAATCAATCTTCTTAACGGAAAAGTGGCAGGATTATCTTTCGTCTGATCGAAGATGGAACCATCTGTTAACAAAGAACCCTTGTAATGAACAGTAACCGTATCTGTGACGGCTACAAAATCACCGGTACCCTGTTGCATAATATAATAATAAACCGATTCAATACTTCCAGTTGTATCCATCTTACCTGTCTTAACAGCCATGGTGATTTCTTGCATATCTTTTTTTGCCTGCGCTAAACTATCTGCATCCTTAGTGTAATCAATAATGGGCGCTTTGGATGTATGGGTTCTTTTCAAATGAACATCGGATTTTGCTTCCTGTTTTGTAATACCTCCATTCCATAAATAAAACTGTTCATTGGTTACACCTGCACCTATATCAAAACGATCTCCGGCTCTACCGGTCGCATCAGTCGTAAATACTGCCTCGGTGAGTGCTACCCATCTGCCATTCTGTTGTTGCACCCATTGGTTGCCAAATAAAGCCTTACGTTGTAAATGCCCGATACTTCCTACAAAGTTTTCATTGGACGAATATAAATTCTGCAAACGTTTTCCATCTTTTGGTGCACGAAAAGCAGCGATCAATTTCCATCGTTGCAGTTCAGGAACAAAAAAGTAACCGGTATAGATAGTAGTTTGTGAGGCACTATCCGGTAAAGCAGTTAACAAAAATTGATAGGTTTGCCCTGCTTTCCAATCATACCCCCAGTGACTATGTCCACCGGTACCTTCATTACCAAAATCATTGGTTACAACACCATCACCCTTTGCCAGCAACTTTACTTTTTCTTCTTCCGCTACTTTATTTCGATCAACTGCTTCATTGCCGGTATCCCAAACAGAAAAAATGACCCTCCTTTCTTTTTCGCTATTGACTTGAATACCAAAATAGCCTCTGGAAAATCCATTGGCCATATAAAAACTGGGTAGATGATCATATCCATTTGGAACCGTTAGTTCATTATAAAAGCTGATTGCCCGAATAGTATCTGCCAATGGATACCTGAGTTGAACAGAAGCTGCATGTACTCTTGACTTTTGATTAGACCGTAATTCTTGTGCAGAAATTTTAAAAAAGCTGAAAAATAAAAAGTAGAATAAAGCAATAAAGCAGCGCATGTGTTTGGTTTTAATAGTACCAAACTTAGTGAAACATGATGAGAGTGGTGTTTTATTGCCACAGAAGGCACAGAAAAGTACAGAAAAATATTCAGTGCAGCTCCTGTGCTCTCAGTGGCAATATCTACTCAATACTCAAATCTTATTATGCAGAAAATCTCTAAACCAGTATCCCGACTGTTTAATTGTCCGAAGTTGTGTTTCAAAATCTACATGCACCAATCCGAAACGTGCTTGATAACCTTCAGCCCATTCAAAATTATCAGTGAGTGTCCAAGCAAAATAACCACCGATATTGATCCCTTCTTTTTTCGCACGTAATGCAGCATTTAAATATTGCTGGAAATATTGAACACGATCAGCATCATTGATAACACCTTGTGATATATGATCTTTAAATGCAGCACCACTTTCGGAAATGATGATTTGCTTGACCCCTCCATACAACCAAAAACGCTTGATCATTCTGTAAAAACTATCCGGGTTAATCTCCCAACCCATGGCAGTATGGGAAACTTTTCGAGTAACGGCTTTTACCTCTGATGCTTGTACAAAAGGAATCAGTGGATTGTATTTTACAGTCGTACTGAAATAATTTTGTATCCCAATAAAGTCAAAATTAAACTGCATCCTTTCTGTATACTTCCATGCTTTGTTATGGAGGTGCAACTTATCCAACAAGGCAAATCCTTGTTCCTGAGGATAGCCTCTTCCCAATAATGGTTCAATAAATAATCGATTCAACAAGATATCTGCTCTTCTTGCAGCTTTTACATCTTCTTCTTTTTGGGTAAAAGGCATGACTTCACTACAAGAAAAACTAGTACCAATATTAGCACGAGGAATATTGGCTCTGATGATTCTACCACCTTCAGCCTGACAAAGAACGGCATTGTGTACTGCCGGTAAGAAATGGCTGAGACCTGTCTTTCCCGGAGCATGTTTACCCAGCATATAACCCAATGAGGTAAAACCCATGGGTTCATTCAATACAATCCAGTTTTTTACACGATCACCAAAAGCTTCTGTACAAACTTGAACAAATCTGGTAAACCATTTCAGCATCTGATGACTTGCCCAGCCTCCGTCTTTTTGCAGTGCTGCAGGCAGATCCCAATGGTATAATGTTACAAAGGGTACCAATCCAAGTTGTAAACATTCATCGATCACACGATCATAAAAAGCAATCCCTTCCTTATTAACTTTCCCTATTCCTTCGGGCAGCATACGGCTCCAGGAAATAGAAAACCTAAAACAATTAAAACCCATCGCTTTCACTAACATGAGATCATCTTTATATCGGTAATAAAAATCACAGGCAACAGAGGGTTTCCCATTGCCTTTGATCTTACCCTGCCGTTTTGCAAACTGATCCCAAATAGATGGACCTCGGCCATCTATATTCCAAGCACCTTCATTTTGTGCTGCTGAAATGGCTACACCCCATAAAAAGTCTTTACCGAATGATTGTTTGAGCAATGCGTGCTGTTGATGCAAAAGCTGAATTTTCTACGAAATTCATCCATTAGCTCAATGCTTCCATATTAAGGATTTGTTATGTACTTAAAACAGCCGAACAATGATTTTGGTGCATTACTGCTTAATTTCTAGGGTATTTGTACATTTAGCCTATGATTAGCTACAACCCAAAAGACTGGCTTCGGTTTTTATTTACTTTTCATCGTACGGATACAGTTAGACAACTCTTTCCGCTAATCGTGTTTATTGGCTTGTACTCTTGGGGTATTGTATACCTCGAATCGAACTATTTAAAATTGACACAGAATAGTTATGCAAAGAATATTACCACTATGCATAGCTTATTAGGATTTGCGATTTCTATGCTGTTGGTGTTCAGAACCAATACCGCTTATGACAGATGGTGGGAAGGAAGAAAATTATGGGGGGCATTGGTGAATAATAGTCGAAATCTTGCAGTCAAATTAAACAGCATTCTTTCAAGAGAAGATGAAAAAAACAGAAGTTTTTTCAAAAAAATTATTCCTCTTTTTGCCAGTGAGCTTTGTATTCATCTTCAAAATGAAAAAACAAGGTTGGCATTGGATACAGATCCTCATCCTGAAATTATAGGATTTGACAGCAGTAAACATATCCCCAATCAAATCGTTGCACTGATGATGAATAAAGTGCATTTATTACACCGTGACAAATCGATTTCTGATTATCAGTTGCTTTTTTTGAACAATGAATTACAATCCTTTTTAGATATCTGTGGAGCATGTGAGCGGATAAAAAATACACCTATACCTTATTCATATAGTGCATTCATCAAGAAATTCATTTTCTTTTATGTAATTACACTACCACTTGGCTTTGCGTTGAGCTTAGGTTATCTCACTATTCCGGTCGTCATCTTTATCTTTTATGTTTTAGCGAGTTTGGAGATTATTGCAGAGGAAATCGAAGATCCGTTTGGAAAAGATGACAATGATCTACCCATGCAAAAAATAGCCACGAACATCGGAAAAAATGTGGAGGATATTTTACATTAACATTGCTTATTCACCAGTAAAGTCAAAATTCTGCTTGCCATATTTCCCATTTCGCTTCCCTTCAATACTGGCATACATGTTTTGTTTGATTCTTCTATACGCAATGCGCTGGGGGAAATCATGTGAAGGATTTTCACTAATAAATTCTGTTCCACGAATAAATATCACTTTAAATGGTACTGCGTTACCGCCATTCTGATTCATAACTGTGGGTGTATAATACCAATCCCCATTTCGGTAAGCAAATTCAATTTTTTCCTGTGTAATACTATCACCGGCTGTTTTTACAAATACACTACGTCCTTGTAGTGTGCTATCATCTTTTGTTTGCCAGATTTCTACGATTGTACCTTGAGGAGTATTGATTTTCCAGGTTCCTACCATCCACTGAACAGCAGTTATACGCTGACTAAAACTCACAATACTAAAGATCAGAAAAAGTAAAAAAAAGAGGTATTTTTTCATACAGCAAAGAGTTGGAATAGATCATGAAGAACTGCGATCATTGATATGCAACGCGACTACTAAAATAACTTTTTCAGATTCAGTTACGGTAAAATAAAATGTAGGTTACAAAATTGAATGAAGTCTAGATGTACGATGAATTGTATTTCAGCTACAAGAATTCACAAGTACCTTTTAATCAATCAATTAAGTATTTACTCAGTAAAAAGTATTTAAATATTTTATTATTTATATTTGTCTATTGCAATCGTTCATACGATTGATACCATAACTAAACTCTTTGTATGATGCTATTTTTTGTTGATCGGAATCAGCAGCATTGGACGCCAATTACAGGGGACATAGAAAGCTATTGCCGATAAAATATCCTATGCATAAAAAATATTCCTAAGTAAACCCTTCACAAAATGACCAGCATTAAAATTATCATAGCGGATGACCATGATATATTTAGACATGGATTAAGAGATATTCTTGTGACGAACCCTTCTTATGAAGTCATCGCTAGCTGTAGAAATGGACAGGAATTAATCGAGGCGTCAAAAAATTATCAGCCTGATCTTATTATCACCGATCTCAAAATGCCGGGAATTAATGGAATAGAAGCTATTCGAACAATACACCTTATCCAACCTGACATTCGCTTTTTGGCACTTTCACATTTTGACAGTGAATTCATGATTGCATCGGCATTGGATGCGGGAGTAACCGGATATTTAACAAAAGATGTTAATAAAGAGGAGTTATTTGTAGCTATTGATTCCGTTTACAAAAAGCAAATTTTTTATAGTAACAGTACTGCTCATAAACTTGCTTTAATGGCAAAACGAGGAGTTTATAATTCATTTTCGCAAGATACTAAACCGCTCTTTTCGGAAACAGAGAAAAAAATGATTGCATTCATATGTGATGATAAAAGCTGTAAAGAGATTGCACAAGAACTTTCATTGAGTGTTAGAACAATTGAGACTTATCGATCTATTATTTTTAAGAAAATGAATGTAAATAGTTCGGCCGGCATGACCATTTTTGCTATCAAAAATGGTCTTTACCAATATGAACAAGTATGATCCTTATGTAGCTTCAAACCATATCGGTTTTGTATCATCAGGATCTGCATTATAGTTAATGAAAAGCTCCTCTCCTGCTTTCACCGGCTTAACAGTCTTAATCTGTATCAGCTCATGTTCAAAATCCATCTCATAAATACAGTTGGCTGCATAAGAATGATTATAAACAGATACATAGCCCAAGGCTACACAAGCCCCTTTCATTTCATCTCCCCATTCAAAAATATAGTCAAACAAAAGCGTTTGTTCCACCTTAACTCTTTCTTCCGGACTCAATACCAGTACCGGAGATATTTCAATGATCGTATCGACGGCTATATCTTCAGTTGTAAAAACGCCCCTACCTCTGTTATCAGATGGACCAATGGTAAGAAAAGGGAGAATCATAAAGTGCTCTATTTCGTTGGTTTGTAAAGATACCGTTACATCTGAAAACACCTACCCTCAAATAACCTATTCAATGGAGCTTTCAGTATTACTTATTAAATTGCACATATGTCGTTGGAATTGGAAC
Organism: Sediminibacterium sp.; assembly: GCF_051861365.1. Lineage (NCBI taxonomy): Bacteria > Pseudomonadati > Bacteroidota > Chitinophagia > Chitinophagales > Chitinophagaceae > Sediminibacterium > Sediminibacterium sp. The sequence continues at coordinate 39,348 of NZ_JBHYCW010000024.1, forward strand.
AACCGGATTTAAATGAACAGTTTGAACAACTGATCGAAAAAGAGGACAAACTGGAAATCAGAGAATTTCTGGATCATCAGAATATTAGTGATGTAGCCGGATTGATCAATGATTTTCCTGAATATGAAGCCCAGATCATTGCCAATATGGCTATACATCGTGCTGCCAGTGTTTTCAAAATCTTAGATATTGCCCAACAAAAAGATATAGTAAAGGAACTTCCTTCTTCAAAAACTGCAGAACTGCTCAATGAATTACCGGCAGATGACCGTACCGATTTTTTAGAAGAGCTACCCAAAGCTGCTATCAGAGACCTTATTAAATTATTAGATCCGGAAGAAAGAAAGATCACACTGTCCATGCTTGGATATCCGGAAGACAGTGTAGGCCGACTGATGACACCGGATTATGTGTATGTATATGCTCACAATACTGTTTCAGAAGTTTTTACAACCATCAGAAAATTCGGCAAAAACAGCGAAACCATTGATGTGATCTATGTCATAGACGAGCAAGGAGCGCTCATAGATGATATCAGAATCAGAGATGTAATTCTTGCAGCTCCTGACAAACGAATGGATGAAATAATAGATGGAAGGGTTGTTTCTTTGAATGTACATGATGACCAAGAGCATGCGAACCAGGTATTCAAAATGAATAACCGCGTAGCACTTCCGGTTGTAGATGATCATAATATTTTGCTGGGAATTGTTACTATTGATGACATGTTATGGGTGGCAAATGAAGAGTTTAGTGAGGATATGCAAAAGATCGGTGGTACGGAAGCTTTGAACGAACCTTATCTTGATATTCCTTTATTTAAACTATTCCGAAAAAGAGTGGGTTGGCTCATTGTTCTTTTCCTCGGAGAAATGCTAACGGCTACTGCAATGGGATATTTTGAAGATGAAATTGCCAAAGCTGTTGTCTTGGCACTATTTGTCCCCTTGATTATTTCAAGCGGGGGTAACAGTGGTTCTCAAGCATCCACCCTCATTATTCAAGCCATGGCTGTTGGCGAAATTGGTATTACAGATTGGTGGCGTGTACTACGTAGGGAAATTTTAAGCGGTTTATTACTGGGCGCTGTATTAGGTATGATTGGTTTTATTCGCGTAGCAGTATGGCATTCTTTTTTCCCTGCTATTTATGGTGATCACTGGATGATGATTGCTTTCACAGTTGGATTTTCATTGGTAGGTGTTGTTCTTTGGGGAACACTCTCTGGATCCATGCTGCCCATCTTCCTAAAAAAACTAGGCGCCGATCCTGCTGTATCTTCTGCACCGTTTGTAGCTACATTGGTGGATGTTACAGGATTGATTATTTATTTCAGCTTTGCTTATTTCTTTTTACAAGGACTTTTACTCTAGGATGATTGCAACCGTGCAGACATGACAAATGAGTAATGTGAATTTTGTAGCTCGAGATCATTAGCTAATTTCTGTAAAGACTTCTTTGCATACCAGGTAACAGCCAACCTAGTTAGAAAAATAGATACTAGCGCAAAAGGAACATACAAAATAATGGTAGGTATCAATCCCAATTCATGGTAGGAAATAATACCCGCGAACACCAGCAATAAATATGAGCCTAGTATATAGACAGGTAAAATATTCCAGAAATTATGTTGATTAAGGGAATAATAGCGAACAACTGTTTTCTCCAGCTCTAGATTTTGGCTGTCTGTAAAATGATAAAATTTGGCTTTGAAAATTTTCTTTCTACTTGAAAAGACACTAATATCCTTCGCAATCATTCTGATATCATTTGTGTCCGATAAAACAGTCCGCTGTGACATAATAAAAAAGATTTAATGATCAGCGGGGGGGAACTGAAAGACAAAAATACAAACAAACTTTTCAAAAAAAACTGCGAAAAGACGTAATACTCAAAAATCGGTATTACCGAAAGAAGGGAAATACATCATATACCGATACTGTTATAATTTCTCCCACAAATTTTCTTTAACAGTACTCAGCCACTCATCTTTTAATATACTCAAGATGATAGAATCTCTTCTCCCACCTTCCACTTTATTCGCATGACTTCTTAATACGCCTTCTTCCACACAACCAATACTCTTCATAGCAGCAATGCTACGTTTATTATTGATATCGGCTCTAAACTCCACACGTTCCATTCCTATTTGTTCAAAAGCAAATTGCAAGAGAAGAAATTTACAATGCTTATTCAATCCGGTTCCCTGAAATTCTTTTCCATACCAAGTGAAACCTAACTGCAAAGTTTGATGCTGTAATTGAATATCATAAAATCGAGTACTCCCGGCATAAGCCTGCTGTTTCTTATCAAAAACAATAAAAGGATATTCCGTTCCCCTTTCACGAGCTTTCACAGCAAATTCTAAATACATTTTAAGATTGTCTTCTCCTGCTGCTTTCTGCAAGGAATACGTCCATATTTCCGGTTGATTTTGGGAAAAATGCCGCAAATATTCGCAATCATCAAGTTGTAAAGGACGCAATAAAACGCATTCATTTTCTAAAACATAGTCTTTGGAAAGATCAAATATGTAAGGCATTGAATTTATTTAAGTTTATATTGAATATTTGTAACTTTTATCAGAAATACGGTAGTAAGTTACCGTTGATTATTGACCTATTAAAGTGAAAATTTATGTGCGGTATCGTTGGATATGTAGGCCATAGAGAGGCCTACCCAATTGTATTAAAAGGACTTAAAAGATTAGAGTATCGTGGTTATGACAGTTCAGGTGTTGCCTTATTGAACAATGGCAAACTAAATGTCTACAAGAAAAAGGGTAAAGTAGCAGAAATGGAAGAAGACACTTTGGGAAAAGATGTTCATTCTCACATCGGTATTGGTCACACCCGTTGGGCAACACACGGCGAACCCAGTGATCGCAATGCACACCCTCATTTATCCCAAAGCGGTGAATTGGCCATGATTCACAATGGCATCATTGAAAACTATGCCCACATTAAACAAGAGCTCCTAGCAAAAGGATACACATTTAAAAGTGATACAGATACGGAAGTCTTATTAAACTTTATCGAAGACATCAAAATCAACAATAACTGTTCTCTTGAAGAAGCATTACGAATTGCATTGAAACGTATCGTAGGTGCCTATTGCATCTTGCTGATCTCAAAAGATGATCCTGAAACCATTCTGGCAGCCAGAAAAGGTAGTCCACTCGTAATTGGTATTGGCAAAGGCGAACATTTTCTTGCCAGTGATGCTTCTCCCATTATTGAATACACCAAAGAAGTGGTGTATGTTAATGATTATGAGATCGCGATTGTTCGTCCGGATGAATTGATCCTAAAAAACTTGGGTAATGAAAAACAAACACCATTCATTACCAAGCTGGACATGGAACTAGCCGCTATTGAGAAAGGTGGTTATGATCATTTCATGCTCAAAGAGATCCATGAACAGCCGGATACCATTTTCGACTGTTTGCGCGGAAGACTGCTTCCTCAAACCGGACAGATCATTATGAGTGGTGTAGACAATCACATCGATGCATTAAAAAATGCACAGCGTATTTTAATCGTTGCCTGTGGAACCAGTTGGCATGCGGGCTTAATCGCTGAATACCAAATTGAAGAATTATGCCGAATTCCGGTTGAAGTTGAATATGCTTCTGAATTCAGGTACAGAAATCCTGTTGTTAACAAAGGTGATGTCATCATTGCCATTTCACAAAGTGGTGAAACAGCAGATACTTTAGTGGCTTTGGAAAGTGCCAAAGAAAAAGGGGCATTCATTTTTGGTGTTGTCAATGCTGTGGGTAGTAGCATCGCCAGATTGAGTCATGCCGGCGCTTATACACATGCCGGACCCGAAATTGGTGTGGCAAGTACCAAAGCCTTTACTGGACAATTGGCTGTGCTGACCATGATGGCGTTGAAAATTGGTTATGCAAAAGGCACCATTGATGAGAAACGCTACCTCGGACTTATGAAAGAATTGGAAGCGATTCCTGAAAAAGTAAAGGAAATTCTTGCCGATACTTCTAATATCCAGCGCATTGCTGCTAAATATAAAAATGCCAGTGATTTTCTTTTCTTGGGACGTGGATATAACTTCCCCGTTGCATTGGAAGGCGCTTTGAAACTGAAAGAGATTTCTTATATCCATGCAGAAGGATATCCTGCAGCAGAAATGAAGCATGGTCCCATTGCTTTGGTAGATGAAAAGTTACCTGTGGTATTTGTGGCAACAAAAGATTCTTATTATGAGAAAATTGTTTCCAACGTTCAGGAAATCAAAGCAAGAAAGGGAATGGTGATAGCTGTTGCTACACAAAACGACGACATCATACCCGGTATGGCAGATGATGTAATGTTTGTTCCGGATACCGATGAAGTGATTGCACCATTATTAAGTTGTATACCACTACAATTGCTGAGCTATTATGTAGGTGTTGAAAAAGGTCTGGATGTTGATAAGCCAAGAAACCTTGCTAAGAGTGTTACGGTTGAATAAAAGATCACAATGTGTGTTCATAAATTATGGTACAGCAGTAAAGACAAACTAGTTTCAACATGCCGCAGAATACAATAATCAAAACCCCACTTTCTTCTCTGGGTTATCATTTTATATCTCCACCTTTTTTACCAAAGGGAAAAGATGAGTATTACTTACGTAATATGCAAAACCGTAATGGTATTGCATATCGCACATTGAATGCTTATGAAATTGAGGTCTTAGTTAGAAACCGAAACACAAGCGATGACTGGAATAAAATATTGGTATCTGATGCTTTTAATCCTGAATTAGTAAAAAATTGCAAATTCTTTGGACTGGTTCGTATTGGTAAACTGGAACCATTTTGTTTGGGCTTCAGTGATTTAAAAGTGCCGGTTGGATTGTACAACTCTACTATCATTAGTTGTGATTTTGGTGATAATGTATGTATTGATAATGTCAACTATTTATCGCATTACATCATAGGAAGTGAAGTTATCATTACCAATGTCAATGAATTGGTATCTACCAATCATGCCAAATTTGGAAATGGCATCATCAAGGAAGGTGAATCAGAAGATGTAAGGATATGGATGGAGATCTGCAATGAAAATACCGGCAGAAGGGTCTTACCTTTTAATGGTATGTTAGCCGGAGATGCTTTACTATGGAGTCGTGATAAAGATGATAAAGTACTACAAGACAAGTTCAGACAATTTACCGAAGCACGTTTTGATAATAAAAGAGGTTATTATGGAAAGATTGGCGACAGAACAGTGATTAAAAACTGTAGTATCATTAAAGATGTTTGGATAGGAACAGATGCTTATATCAAAGGCGCTAATAAACTCAAAAACCTCACGATTAACTCAGGACAAGAAGGTCGAACTCAAATTGGTGAAGGATGTGAAGCGGTGAATGGTATCATTGGCTTTGGCTGTAAAATGTTTTATGGCGTAAAAGCTGTTCGTTTCATTATGGCCTCTCATTCACAATTGAAATATGGGGCCAGATTGATCAACTCATACCTTGGACACAATGCCACCATCTCTTGTTGTGAAGTATTGAATTCGTTGATCTTTCCTGCACATGAGCAACACCATAACAATTCTTTTCTCTGTGCTGCACTGGTGATGGGACAAAGTAATATTGCTGCCGGTGCTACCATTGGATCCAATCATAACAGCAGAGGTGCAGATGGTGAAATCATTATGGGACGAGGATTCTGGCCCGGATTGTGCGTGAGCCTGAAACACAATTCTGTTTTTGCCGGATTTACAATTCTAACCAAAGGCGATTATCCTTCAGAATTACATATAAAAGTTCCCTTCGCATTGGTAAGTAATGATGTCAGTAATGATCAGTTATTGGTCATGCCGGGATATTGGTTTTTATATAACATGTATGCACTGGCCAGAAATGCATGGAAGTATGTAGACAGAGATAAACGAACTGATCGTGTACAATTGATTGAATACGATTACCTCGCTCCAGACACTATCAATGAAATGTTTACGGCGCTTACCATTTTTGAAGAAGCTACAGGTCATGCCTATCATAAAGCCCAACATACAAGTCAGAAATCGTTGAGCAAAGAAGAAGCCATTGTAACCGGGAAACAATTACTCCTCAGCGCTGATAAAGTCGTTGATCAATTGGAAATAACAGTAAATGGTTTTGAAAACAGTAAAAGAAAAGTAATCTTACTAAAAACCAGAACTGCTTATCATTTATTCAGAGACCTTATTCGCTACTATGGCGCATTACATTTGGTTGCAATGGTACAAGACCAGCAGATTCGAACGATAGAAAGCATTCAAAAAATAATACCTGCTAAAAATAGCAGAAATGAATGGGTGAATTTGGGTGGACAACTCATTCCTCAATCGGAGCTTATAGAATTGAAAGAAAAGATCAAAACAGGCAAGATGAAATCTTGGGAAGATGTTCACCAGGCATATCAACAAATGGGAAGTCGATATAGTCAGCAAAAAGCATTACATGCACTGGCTGCTTTGGAAGAAATAGAAGAGCTTTCGCTTCGAAAATTAAAGCCTCAAGTATTCAAACAGTTATTAGATCATACAGTAACTGTAAAAGAATGGATGACCAAAGGCATTCATGAATCCAGAGCCAAAGATTATCAAAGTCCGTTCAGAAAAATGGTTTATGAAAGTTTTGCAGAAATGAATACTGTTATTGGTAAACTGGAAGACAATGGTTTCATCCAGCAGCAAATGAAAGAACTGGTATCATTTAAACAAAAGATCCAGTCAGTTAAAAAATTATTCAAAATAAAGGCATAAAAAAGGTAACCATTCTTTCCAAAGAAAGATGGTTACCCCGTTTTAAAATCCTAATGGATATTGGATCTTAAAACCGTAAACCTAAACCCAGCTGGATTTGCTGGTTAGTCCACTTATCTTTATTATCGATATCGTTGATATTTTGTAGTCCGATATTATATCTACCATATATACGAAGGAATTTAAAGTTCAGTTGCCCTCCCGCTACCATGGAAAAATCACCGGATTTAAAGGCAGACTCGCCATTTTGAAGCAAAGTCTTATCCTGATTCAATAATATACCAAACTGAGGACCCACATTTAAAGTAAGAATACCTGCCACAGAATAACGTAATAAGATAGGAATGGATAAATAATCCAGTTTGATCTTCTCATTGTTATTAAACGGGTTAACTTGTGAAGAATAAAGGGTATTAAAATTACTTCGCTTTGTACTTGTTTGGCTCCAAAGTACTTCGGGTTGAATTCCCCATTTTCTATTGAGATCCAGCTCTAAAAAGCCCCCAACATGATAAGAAAGGTCAAATCCGTCTTTAAATGATTGACCGGATATCTTATTGAGGTTGGTTCCCAGTTTAATACCGGCACGAGCTCCCTGAGCATTGACCAATTGGATGGTACTGAACAATAAAATGGCTGCTACTAATAACTTCTTCATAAGGTTTATTTTAATACTTCTTTCTTTCAAGCACCGTGCCAAAAATCATGGACAAGATGCAAATCCAGGTCGTAACGCTGCTCAACCATTTATTATTGTATTTGTTTAACGATATATGGAATTTTTAACAAATCAGGAGATAGACCGTATTATAGAAATGGCATGGGAAGACCGTACCCCTTTTGAGGCCATTTTATTCCAGTTTGGTTTGAAGGAAAAGGATGTAATCGAACTGATGCGTACCCACAGCAAAAAAAGCAGTTTTAAAATGTGGCGTAAAAGAATGGCGGGTAGATTTACCAAACACTCAAAACTGAGAGTAGAAGATGTTAGCAGGTTCAAATGTTCACGTCAAAGAACCATCAGCATGAACAAAATCAGTAAACGGTAATAAATTATCCTATTACTTTGCTTAAAATTCTATCTATGAATATTCTTTTAGCCCTAATCTTATCCTTTGCTTTTTCATCACTCATTGCCCAACACCAGCACATTTCAGGTGATGGTTATGCTGATAGTGTTAACAAGGGGTTGATTGCTAAGGATACCATGAAAGGCAGTCCGAAAAGAGTAGCGATGAAGTCAATTGGAAACACCCATATTCATATCGAATACGGATCTCCGGGTGTAAAGGGAAGAATGATTTGGGGCGGATTGGTAGCTTATGATCAAGTATGGGCAACCGGTGCACATAATGCCACTTCTATTGATTTTTCTACAGATGTAACCATTGGAGGAAAGAAAATCACCAAAGGGAAATATGCGCTTTTTACGATTCCCGGTAAAACCGAATGGACCATCATCATCAATACCAACTACCAACAACATCTTGCCGATGCGTATAATGTTTCAGAAGATATCGTACGCGTAAAAGTAAAACCCATAAAAAAGGCACAAGCTACCCAAAGACTCACCTATTCAGTAATACCGTCAGGTAAAGATGCAGGTGTAATGATCGAATGGGAATACTTGAAAGTAGTACTGCCAATAAAAGTATCTTGAGTGAGTAGTGTGTAGTGAGTAGTCAGTAAATCATTCTACTAAATAGTCAATATTTTCTCTATGGACTATTAACTGTGGACCATCAACGATCTGCTATGAACCATTGGCTATGGACCATGGACCACTATCCACCCAACTCAATCACCGTAATCTCCGGCAATATCCCTACTCTGCCTGGGTAACCGATAAAACCAAATCCTCGGTTGACGTATAGTTTTTGGTTTCCTTCCTCATATAAACCTGCCCATTGTTTGTACATCCACTGAACAGGGCTCCACTTGAAATAAGGATTCTCCAATCCGAATTGCATTCCATGGGTATGTCCGGATAACATCAGATCAATATCCGGATATTCCGTTCTGATTTGTACATCCCAATGACTGGGGTCATGACTCAATAATATCTTAAAGGGAATCTGTTCCGTTCCCGGGTGAGCTAAATCCATTTTACCATATTTAGGAAAACGTCCTTTAGCACCCCAATTTTCGATTCCAAGTAAAGCTATATGTTGACCACCTTTTTCAAATGCCACATGTTCATTCATAAGTAAGCGCCAGCCCATATCCGCATGTGTTTTTTTTAAAGCCTCGAGATTGGCAGCTTTTTCTTCACGGGTAGGCCAGGAAACATAGTCACCATAATCATGATTACCCAAAGTGCTAAACACTCCCATAGGAGCCTGTAGACGAGCAAAAACAGATTTGTATTCTTCCATTTCAGAAGCCCGATCATTGACAAGGTCACCGGTAAATACGATGAGATCAGGTTTTTCCTGAAGAATCATATCAATTCCATGTTCCACCGCTTTCTTATTTTGAAAGCTGCCACTATGGATATCACTGATATGAACCATTTTCATTCCGCGAAAAGATTCAGGGAGATTAGGAAATGAAAGTTTCAGTCTTTTAACTTGATAATTGTATTTATTACTAAACCCATACAATAAAGTACCAAATAAGGAACCCCCAACGCCCAATCCCAGCCAACTTAAAAAAGTAGAACGCGGAATACCTCCACCATTATCGCTCATATACTGAGCGCCGGTACCGGGAAATATTTTACTCATCAACCATAAGGCTATACGTCTGAGGTCATCGGTCAAAAAGAAAAGTGCGGCTATCAGTTTGGCAAAAAATAACCCCACCAGTATTGCGAAAATATAATTCCGATAAAATTTAGAGTTCTGTAAGAGTTGTATATAAGGGAAAGATAACAGCGCGAGCAAGGTTAGCACTGAGAGTACCCAATATCCGATATGAATGATCATTCGGGTTTTGTCGGAGAGGGTCTGTGTGACCGTTCTAACCGCCTGAAATACATAAAAATCGAGTAAAAGCATGATGAGGGCTATCACCCACAGAGTACCGGCATTACGCATGAGAAAGTTTTAATGTGTAGACGTACAGTGAATAAAAATATTGCATTTTACATGAAGCCATAGAATAGCCATCAAAAACCATTCATCCTTAACAAATTAACCACCAAACGGTTGAATCTGCTTCACACACAAAATTGTCCGATAAAACCATTGGCCATGGACTATGGACTATATGCTATTCTTATGGATAAGATTCTTTCAAAAGATGTCTTTGAAACCGTATTTTTGGCGTCCTTCAAAGAAATGTGGCTATGAAATTGACTTATTACGGACATTCCTGTTTTCAAGTGGAAATCAAAGGAAAAAAGATCCTTTTTGATCCTTTTATCACCTATAATGAGTTGGCAAAAGATATTGACGTGAATAGTATTGAAGCCGACTATATCTTTTTATCACATGGACATGCGGATCATATTGCCGATTCTGTTGGCATTGCAAAAAGAACCGGTTGTACAGTGGTAAGTGCATGGGAAATTCATGAATGGATGACTAAACAAGGTATTGAGAAATCACACCCAATGAATACGGGTGGAAAATGGAATTTTGATTTTGGAACGGTGAAATGTGTCGTTGCACAACACAGCAGTGGTTTACCGGATGGTAGTTATGGCGGTAATCCGATGGGGTTTCTTTTCATGACAGAAGAAGCTAATTTTTACTACAGTGGTGATACTGCACTTACATTGGATATGCAATTGATTCCTTCCTGGGCTCAACTTAATTTCTCTGTACTACCCTTGGGTGATAATTTTACCATGGATGTCGATGATGCTGTTCGTTGTGCTGATTTTGTGCAATGTAACCGTGTAGTTGGCGTACATTACAATACATTCGGTTTTATTAAAATTGATACGGATGCTGCAGTACAAGCATTCAAAGCAGTCGGAAAAGAATTATTATTGCCGGGTATCGGAACAACCATTGACCTTTAAAATATAAATATTCCGTTTTGCGGAAGCATAAGAATCATTATGGCGAGAATAATCGGAGTTGCCAATCAAAAAGGGGGTGTAGGTAAAACTACTACTGCTATTAATGTTGCCGCCAGTTTAGCTGTGCTGGAATTCAAAACATTATTGGTGGATGCAGATCCACAGGCCAATAGTACCACCGGTGTTGGATTTGACCTGCACAATATTACCAGCAGCTTATACGATTGCATGGTCAATAATGCCATTGCTGCTGACGTGATCCTGAAAAGTGAAATCCCGAACCTTGATATCATTCCATCACATATTGACCTGGTAGGTGCTGAGATCGAAATGATCAACTATCCGAACCGTGAAAATGTAATGAAAGGGATCTTAGATGCAGTAAAAGATCGTTACGATTTTATCATTATCGACTGCTCTCCTTCTTTGGGATTAATCACTGTGAATTCATTGGTAGCTTCCGATAGTGTGATCGTACCTGTTCAATGCGAGTTCTTTGCATTGGAGGGATTGGGTAAACTACTCAATACGATTAAAATTGTACAAAGTCGTCTCAATCCTGAATTACAAATTGAAGGTATTCTAATGACGATGTATGATGGTCGTTTACGTTTATGTAATCAAGTAGTAAGTGAAGTAAGAAGACATTTTGATGAAATGGTTTTTTCTACCATCATTCACAGAAATACGAGACTGAGTGAATCACCGAGTGTAGGCAAACCCGTAATTCTGTATGATGCTGAAAGTAAAGGTGCCATCAACTACTTAAATCTCGCCAAAGAAATCTTACAGAACAATGGCTTGACTAAGATGTCGAATGAAGAGAGAATTATTGAATAGACCATAGTCCATGGACCATGGTCTATGGACTAAAAAACGATTACCATGACCAACCCAAAACAAAATAAAGAATTGATCGGTAAAGGGCTTCGCTCTTTGTTGCAGAATATTGATGCTGATCTCAAAACCACTAGTGGTGCTTTGAAGACAGATGTGGTAGAACAGGTTACAACGATCAACAGGATTGCATTAAGTGATATTCAGATCAATCCTAAACAGCCTAGACGAGATTTTGATGAGCAGGCTTTGAATGAATTGGCAGAGTCATTGAAAATTCATGATATTATTCAACCTTTAACGGTATCTAAGTTATCGGGTAATAAATACCAATTGATCGCAGGGGAACGTCGTTTTCGGGCTGCAAAAATTGCCGGACTCAAAGATGTTCCAGTATATATACGTCAAGCCAATGATCAGCAATTATTGGAATTGGCATTACTGGAAAACTTACAACGTGAAAATCTGAATGCTGTTGAAATTGCTTTGAGTTATAAGCGAATGATGGATGAGTTGAACTATACGCAAGAACAGGTAGCGGAAAGAATGGGAAAAGAGAGAAGTACAGTTACCAACTATATTCGTTTATTAAAATTACCCCCAGATATTCAGTTAGCTGTTCGTAGCGGACAACTCAGTATGGGGCATGCCAGGGCTTTGATTAATATTGACACCATCGATAAACAGCTTTTTGTTTATAAAGAAATTCAACAAAAGGGTCTGAGTGTACGACAAACAGAAGAACTAGTCAGAAAAATGTACCAGGCAGAGAAAGCTGATACTGTTAAAACTTCTGCAAAAACCGATCTTCCACCCGCTTACAAAAAGATTGAAGATAACTTAGCATCACATTTCGCTACCAAGGTGAAAATGGTTCATAATAAAAAGGGCTATGGCAGTATCACCATCGAGTATTTTTCACTGGAAGAGTTGAATAAAATTCTCGAAGCCATGAATGTAACGGTGAGTTAATCAATACATGAGTGTATTTCGTTTATTCATACCACTATTGTTGACATGTTGTATCGCAACCACTCTTTTCGCACAGTATGATAAAGAGCAAATGGCTGCTACACAGCTCATTGGTCGAGATACCAGTATCTCATTAAAAGACAGTGTACAAAAAGCCGCCACCCCAAAAAAACATATACCCAGAATAGCCACCAGACGCTCTTTGTTGATACCGGGTTGGGGACAAGCATATAATAAGCAGTACTGGAAAATACCAGTAGTATATGGCATTTTAGCCATCCCCACAGTAGCGTATGTGTACAATAATAGCATGTACAAAAAAACAAAGTTTGCTTATGAAGCCTTGTTTAAAGCACAACTGGCTCCACCGAATAATGATAGTACCGATTACCGATTGATTGATCCGCAACTTCGTGGACTCAGCATCTCATCGGTACAGAGTTATCGAAATGCATTTCGCCGAGACAGGGACTATTCAATCTTATGGTTCATATTGGCATGGGGGCTTCAGGTAGCAGATGCTACTGTATTTGCCCATTTGAAAGAATTCGATGTAAGTGATGATCTGACCATGCAAATTAGTCCCACTTTTAACCCACAAACAAGAACACCAGGTTTCGGATTGGTGATGAGTCTGAAAAATCCGGACAAAAAGCCAAAGCAGGCACGTTAAGCATCACGTCTGATAAAAATTTGTTTCTTGCCGATTTACAAATAAGTTTGCTGCAAAAGCAGAAATCATGAACATTATTCTTGTTGGGTATGGAAAAATGGGGAAAGCCATTGAAGAAATTGCAGTGAAGAAAGGTCATACCATTTCTCTAAAGGTTGATATCGATAATGCAGATGAACTGAATGCTGTCAATGCTGCAAAAGCTGATGTAGCCATTGAATTTACAGGTCCGCATAGCGCTTTTAACAATGTAATGAAATGCCTTGAGCTAGGCATTCCTGTTGTTTGTGGTTCTACAGGATGGCTGGAACATTATGAAGAAGCCAAAGAATATTGTGAAGTCAATAATAGAACACTTGTTTATGCAAGCAACTATAGTATAGGGGTGAATTTATTCTTTGAAGTCAACAAGCAACTGGCAAAATTGATGAGTCAACATCCAGATTACAATGTTTTCATGGAGGAGATTCATCATACACAAAAAAAAGATGCTCCTAGTGGTACAGCCATTACATTGGCAGAGCAGATATTGGAATCGATGCCTCAAAAGAAAAAATGGGTCAACGAATTTTCAAATGATCCATCTGTATTATCCATTCTCTCTGAGCGTATAGATCCGGCACCCGGTACACATAAAATAAAATATACTTCTGCTATTGATGATATCGAAATCATCCATACCGCTCATAACCGAGCCGGATTTGCAGGAGGGGCAGTTCTTGCGGCAGAATACGCAGCTGCAAATAAAGGCGTTTGGAGTATGAAAGATGTTTTAGGACTTTAATCAAATCTGTTGGGTGCATTAAAAATTACATTCTTCTGTTTTTTTTATATTTTGTATCAAGGATAGGACTCCTATAAAATGATACCATATGTTATCTAAAAAAACACAATATGCGTTTAAAGCCCTTACCTTTATGGCTGAACGCAAAAAAGAAGGTCCGATTCTGATTGCAGAAATTGCAAGTAAAAAGAAGATCCCTTTAAAATTTCTTGAAAACATTCTACTTGAGCTGAAAAAAGCCGGTTTACTGGAAAGCAAGAAAGGGAAAGGCGGAGGATACTTTTTCAATGTAGAGCCGAATAAAATCCCCCTTGCTAAAGTGATGCGTTTAATTGAAGGTCCAATAGCCTTACTACCTTGTGTAAGTCTCAATTTCTATGAAAAATGCCATGACTGCAATGAGAAAAAATGTGGTCTCAATAAAGTGTTGATTGAAGTGCGTGATAATACCTTGAAAGTATTGGAAAACAAAACTGTTGCCGATCTGGCAGTATTATAAACAAACCTCTAAAACAAAACTGAAATGAAAAAAATGCTTTTCCTTTTACTGTGTATTCCTTTTATAAGTGAGGCACAGGTTCCCATTCTCAGTGGAAAAAATATTGTTAAACTGAATGTAAGTTCATTAGTAGCTAAAAACTTTCATATTACTTATGAGCGCAAATTAACTGGTCGCATCTCTGCTTCTTTAGGTTTCAGAACCATGGGAAAAAGCACTGTACCCTTTAAAAGTGTACTTGAAAATGTATTTGATGGAACAGATTTTAATATCAATGACTTCAAAATCGGTAATACAGCTTTTACTCCTGAAGTTCGATTCTATCTTGGAAAGGGCAACTTGAGAGGCTTTTATGTAGCTCCATACATGCGTTTTGCATCTTTTGATATTACTGCACCGATAAACTACACCTATAATAATGGTTCAGGTAATACAACAGAATCAGCACCAATGTCAGGTAAAATTACATCTACCAGTGGCGGTATTATGTTTGGTACCCAACATAGAATCTTCAAGGTATTGACACTAGATATTTGGATCATTGGTGGTCACTATGGAAGCAGTAAAGGAACGCTTAGTGTAACAAGAAATTTCTCGACACAACAAGAGCGTGATGCCTTGAAGCAGGAACTGGATAATATAGACGCTCCTCCGTTTAAGTTTAAAAATGCAACCGTAACATCTACAGGTGCAAGTATTCAATCAGACGGTCCATGGGCAGGTATTCGTGGATTGGGTATTAACCTCGGTTTTAGGTTCTAAACAAGTTTAGTGTTATAAAAGAATAGCCGCAAACTAACAAGTTGCGGCTATTTTATTGTTTACCCCCCGGTAAATGATGAGCAGTACTGAACTACCATCATATCTTATGATACAGCACGACTTACTTTCGTTGCTTGATAAATAGTTATTTTTTCAAATTTTTAAGCATATCCTCTGTCATCTTAGCCAAATCAAATTCAGGTTTCCATCCCCAATCACGGGTGGCCACACTATCATCTATACTTTGAGGCCAACTATCTGCAATCTGCTGTCTGTAGTCTGGCGCGTAAGCCATGGTAAATTCAGGTATATGTCGAATAATTTCAGTGCCAATTTCTTTTGGTGAAAAACTCATTCCGGATAAGTTATAGGAAGTTCTTACCGATATTTTTTCTGCAGGAGCTTCCATCAACTCTAATGTCGCCCTGATGGCATCAGGCATGTACATCATCGGCAAATAAGTGTCTTCCTTGAGAAAGCATTGGTATTTCTTATGCTCTAATGCTTCATGATAAATTTCAACTGCATAATCTGTAGTACCGCCACCGGGTGCAGATTTATAGCTGATCAAACCGGGATATCTCAAACTGCGTACATCTACCCCATATCGTTGAAAATAATAATTGCACCAGAACTCACCCGCATACTTACTGATACCATAAACTGTTGTGGGTTCAATAATGGTTTGTTGCGGACAATCTTGCTTGGGAGAAGTAGGACCGAATACTGCAATACTACTCGGCCAATAAACTTTGGTCAATTTCTCTTCACGTGCAATATCCAGAACATTCAATAGGCCTTGCATATTGAGATGCCAGGCTAGGTTTGGATTTTTTTCTCCTGTTGCAGAAAGGATCGCTGCCAATAAATAAATCTGGGTAATATTTTGACGAATCACCTGCACATGCAACATCTCTTTATTCATCACATCCATACTCACATACGGACCCGTACCTTCCAATAATGGATTCTGTTCACGTAGATCTGAAGCGATGACATTATTATTTCCATACAGCTTTCGCAAAGCCAATGTCAATTCCACTCCAATCTGACCCGAAGCACCTATGACTAAAATTTTTTCTTTTTGCTGAGACATGCAATCATTTTTAGAGCAACAAAGAAAGAGAAAAAAGGGGAATAGTCCATGGTCCATAGTTGTCAATTACATAAAAAAGGTTGACCTTTTTTGTTATCTAATAACCATTGGGCATATTGGAGCCCGCGGTTCTGTG
>NZ_JBHYCW010000025.1:0-24320 GCF_051861365.1 Sediminibacterium sp.
AAATGGGAGGAAAAACAGAAAAATATTACCTTAGAAAACTCTAACTAAACGTGGCACTAAATTATGGGGAGCTTACATTTCATCTTTAAAACGAGTCAATGAAATAACCAATGCGGTATTGAATCGATAATTGATATAGGCTTCTTTCTCATTGGTTTCATAAAACTGTAGCGCTTTTCTTTTATTACGCTCATGTCGTGAAAATCGGTCAATGTTCAGCGCAATACCCGCACCTGAATTGGCTTGTGATACTGTTGGAATGGTATAATTCACGATATCCTGTAAAAAATCTTTCCTCCGCTCAATACTATCTTGTTGATACTGACTCAATCCCCTACTGGTAACTGTAACATTTCCTAAATCACGTACCAATGGTGATAGAACGGGGAATAAAGTGTCTTGTAATAAATAGCTGTTTGCATATTGCAGGGTATCGAAAAAATAACCAACAGCTGCAAAAGAGAGAATATGATTTTCTGCGGCTTGAATAGAAAATTTGCCATCATTACCGGTCATGGTAGTTGTATTGGTAGAGATGTTTCTGACACTGGCCAAAACTATTGGTGCGTTGGTAACACTATCTTTCAAGTAGCCATAAATTATTTTTTTCTTTTGCCCGAAACCTTGGAAGCAAACAAAGGTCAAAAGGAGAATAAGAGTGTACCGCATCTTTTTTTGTAAAGGTACAGCTAATAGAAATAACGATATTTCTGGTTACTAAAAATGCCGGCATTAAGCCGGCATTTTTAGTAACCAGAAGGTTGATCTACTTTATAATGATCACTTTTTGTAGATAAGTCTTCTTATTATGGAAAATCTTCAAAATGTATTGACCATCATTGATATTACCCACATTCATTTGTTTGGAGAAAACTCCATTGAAACCCGGATAAGACTGATTGAATACTCTTTGTCCGCTTGAATTGAGTAACTCTATGGATACATCACCTTTTTCTTTTACTTCGAAACTCAGGTTGAATAATCCTTTATTCGGATTAGGGGATACGCTGAGTTTGATTTCTCTGGCCACCACTTCCGGAGGAAGAGAAGTTACCGTAAACTGAATAGGCGCTGATGTTTTCTGACAGCCCAACGCATCAATAGTTACAACTTTATAATTTCCAGACGCAATGGGTTTATAGCTAGCGTTGGTAGCCCCGCTGATACCTTCATCATCTTTAAACCATTGTCTGGAAACACCGGGGGTATTGATAACCAATGAATCACCTTGTCTGGTCACAACCGGCGTTGGGGCATCTGCAACAACGATTTCTTGTCTGATACTGGGACATGAGTTTCCTGTTCTGATCTTCATATCATAGAAGAAATAGTAGAAAGGGTTTGGATCGCCGCTACCACTTACATTGACACTATTACCGGTAAAAGACGCTACACCCGGTATGGCGATAGGATATGTTGAACCAACAATTCCATTATTTCGGAAAATGGTAGCACCATTCGAACATAATGCCAATAAAATATAATCACCGGGTTCTTCAACTCTCAGGTTTAAGAAGAAAACAGCTCCTGTATCATTTGCAGGATTACCGCTTACAGCGCCAGGTGCCGGATTGGGATTGGTAGCCAATACATCTAAAAACACACTATTCACCCTAGTATACGAATATGTATTATTGGAGGAATTAAATGAGCCGAATCTTCCTAAAATCACTTCAATTCTACCGCTATTCCCTATATACAATTTTGCACTTTCAATGGTAAGTGGAACGCTGGCATTGAATCTCATAAAATTGCCACTAAAATCATTGTAACCACCATTGGGCGAGAACATCTTAGTCGTAGGTCCAATGGAAGTTTTCAACTCACTGGATACATAGAAAGTTTTATTAGTAGGAATGGTTGTAGTTGATGCTGTACTGCCCGTTGCAAATGGTGCAGTAGCGGTAGTGCTATTAAACCAAAAATAATTTGTATTTGCAGTGGATGAAGGTACTCGTAATAATGCGGTGTTATTACAAATCGTTCCGACCGGATTTGGATCATTTCCTTTTCTGCCAATCGTCAAACTGGTACTCAGTGTATTATTAGCAGTATTCTGATCACCGGCTATATTGGTTGTAGCCAGAATTGTATAGGTTGTGTTTTCAGTGGTAGCAAAAGGGGTTTGTAATGTGAAACTAGCATTGCTCAATGGTAATACAGTGCCCGGATAGGAAGCATTGATGGTAGTAACGGTTGTTGTTCCATTCTTAACTTCTACTGAGATAGGGATATTACTCTTTGAAACACTGCCATTATTGCGAATGTTGACGGTGAGGTATTGCTTGTTATCAGCACAATCAGCAACGGTTGGTGTAATAACTTCGCTGATGGTAAAATCAGTAGAAGGATTTACCACTACTAATCTAAAATCATTTGTTTCGCCTCTTGTATAATTTCCACAAGATGTTACATCATTGGCAGTACTGGTTTCCACCAAAACAACCCTGGTTCTATATGAACTACCAACTGTGAGATTGCTGGGTGTATTGAAACTACCTACGAATACTTCAGTGTTTTTCAAAACAGGACTGGTAGCAACATTTTCATTAGCATCTATAAAATCACCGTCGTTATTATAGTCGATAAATAGCTTTACTATTTTATCAGCATTGGTAGCATCTGAGCTATTCACTCTTACTCTAAATGGAACAGATTGTGAAGGTTCTATATTCGCAGCAATAGCGGTATTATTTACATACGTAGTTCCTCCGGCAGGATTGGCATAACGAATGGTTTGCAAACTCACACTGTCAATACGCCCACCTGTATTTTCCGTAGGACCTGAGCCACAATGAGCCGTTCCGCCAACACCACTTACCAGTAAGGAATAAGCTTGTTGTCCACGTACCAAAGAACCTGCAGCACCTTTATGTGTAACTGTGATGGTATAACTCTCTCCCGAAACGGTACTATCAATATCAATTCGCTCCACATTATCGGTATTGTTATCACCTTTAACCGCAGCATTGGAAGGGCTGGCAGGATTTAATGTCCAGGGTCTGAAAGTTCTGCTGCCACTGGTAATTCTGATATCCAAATCATTGACTAATTTTTTAGCCGGGTTATTCAATACATCTACTAGCTCTACATTTCCTCTAACGTCTGTCCAGCAAATAGTAGCCTTCAAAGGTTCTTTACCGGTAGCAATTACAGTGGTTGTAAAACTAGATGTTGTTGTATTGAACAGATTTTCAAACATGAGATGTTCACTGGTAGATCCGTTATTCGATGCAACGGAAGCAGAAATAACAGCAGCCGCTTTTTGAACATTCAACAATCCCCATCCATTTTGATAATCTGGTCCGGGATTATTACCTGCTTCATCAGCTGTGTGAATAGCCAAACCTTTGATGGTAGCCGATCTTAGAAAAGCACCACTTTTTAGTTTTGAATAATGTTCCTGTAATAAAAATAACGAGCCGGCCGCATTGGGAGAAGACATCGACGTTCCACTCAATGTTGAATAACTGTTATTGCCTGATGCGAAAGTAGATAATACGTTTACCCCATCTGCAACAATATCAGGTTTAATACGTCCGTCATCAGTAGGTCCCCAACTGCTAAAAGTACTCATCACCACATCTTCAGGTCGATTGTATCCACCGGGAATACCTCTCACGGCACCTACTGTTAAAATATTTTTTGCATTGCCATCCCAGGTAATGGTTCCATAACTATCATTGCTACTGATGGAAGAAGGTCTGGTACCGGCAGCAGTCATTTGGTTTTGAGCATTGAATCTGAAATAGGGTTCTCCAACAGCCGGTCCGGTTTCTCCACGATTATTACCAGCTGATTTTACGATCAAATAAAATGGTGCATTGTATGCAATAGAATCCATCTCCTGAGCATCATTACTGTAATAACCAAATTTATAGTCTTCATCTTCATTGGGTCTACCATAAAACTCCCAGCGATTTTGTGCTGAGTTGAAATTCCATCCGGAGATAATGGAATAAGAGTGATTTGAAATCAATAAACCAGAAGCTTCAGAAGCAATCTCAGAATTATCATTGGTAAAATCGTAGGCAATCATTCCCTGAACACCATAGGCCATCCCTTTTGCACTAGGGTTAAGACCTGTAGCGATCATAGTACCAGCAACGTGTGTGGCATGGTTGTCAATCGATGGGGGATTGTCTTTTTGTGTGATCCTTCCAGTAAGTTCAACATGTGAACTTAAAATTGTACCACCATCCCAGATACCTATTTTGTTTTTCATATTCGCAGAACTTCCGGTGAGGTTTAATCCGGTTGCACCGCCTGGCCATAGCTGGTTGGTTCTGGTAGTAGCTGCCGCAATACTATTGTTAATGATATAATATTTTGGAAAATTAAATGCATCAACACCCACCAATACACCCCTTGCGCCATTTCTTCCATTAATGGTCAATGGCCAGTTTCTTTGTTTGGCTAATGACAAAGCTTTTGTGTATTCACTTCGCTCTCTTAATCGAATACCCTGGGTAGTAATATCTAATGCCTGAACATTGGTCGACAATTGCGAATGGGCAACCGATACCATGGCAGTAGCAGTGATAAAAATGGGTAAAAATCTTCTCAGCATAACATCGTTTAATTTAACTTCATAATTATTCAGGGTTTGCCCCCGGGTATTATTACTAAATTAGATACTTTCACCATTCAAAGTGAAGCATGAGGCATAATCTTTTTGTAGTCATATGGGCTTTTTTAACAATTTTTGGCTGTAAACCATCCAACAAAGCCCAAACCGGTCAGATTACCCAAGGTATATCCGGTTTTATTACCGAATTAAAAGGCAACCAAATGCCTATGAAGGGTGCTCCTGAGAACAAACCTAGACCCGTATCTGTGACTTTGTTGGTCTATGAACCCACTAATTTATCCCAAGTTCAAAGAGTTGAAACTTCTGCTTTATATACGTCAATTAACACGCGAAAGGTTGCTTCTGTTTTGTCAGACAGCACAGGTGCTTTTAGTGTTGCTTTGCCACCCGGAACGTATTCCCTTTTTGTGCGACAAGGGAAGTTCTTTTTCGCCAATTCTTTCGACAGCCAGAATAATATTCAGTTGGTTACGGTAGAAGCAAATAAAGTAACCCCTTTCAACATCACGATCAATTCAGGAGCTACATATTGATTTCTAAGGTTATCTTTGCACCCCACATTACAGACCTTTGTAGGTAATGGGATGGAAGCTGTTATGAATTTGAATGTGTTGCTGGAGCAGTATCAAAATAACCCCCGCCTTTTTCAGTTGGCGGACAAGCTTTCTTTTGCCCAATCTCAACGAATTTTTCTCAAAAATCTTCAAGGAAGTAGTGCTGAATTTGTTGTAACAGCGGTGTTTAATCATACAGCTACTTCAACATTGAACCATGTGGTGGTATTGAACGATGCAGAAGAAGCTGCCTATTTTCACAATACATTAGAGAACCTTACCCAGGCATTGGATCTTTTTTACTTCCCATCTTCCTTCAAAAACAGAAAAAATTTCCGGATATTAAACAGTTCACATGTGATGCTTCGTACAGAGGCACTCACCAAACTGGCTGCAGGCGGAAATAAAAAAATATTGGTTACCTATCCCGAAGCCATTTTTGAAAAAGTAGTACTTCCCAAAACACTCAGCAGTAATATTATCACCATTAAAACCAATGACTCCATTAATCCGGAAAGCTTAATGGAATTGTTTGTAATGTATGGTTTTGAAAGAACGGATTTTGTATATGAACCCGGACAATTCGCAGTACGTGGTGGTATTCTGGATATTTATTCTTTTGGCAATGAAAAGCCGTATCGAGTTGAATTATTTGGTAATGAAGTGGATAGTATCCGCATATTCGATCCGGAGACACAATTGAGTGAAAGAAAATTATTGCAGGTTAATATTATCCCCAATGTAGAAACACAATTCAGCACGGAAGAAAAGGTATCGCTCTTTGATTTTTTGAGTGAGAATACCATTGTATGGTTGAAAGATTGGGATGTCATAGCTGAAAAAGTACAACAGCAGTACGATGAGATGGAAGGATTCATGCAATTGCTGAAAGAAGGCTATCAAATGAAAGCCAATGAGGAGGAGGAAGATATTCGTGTATTGAAAGAAGTATCAGCTGCAGATTTTGTTCCACTTGCAGTGATCAATGAGCAACTGGAGAAAAGACATATCGTTGAATTCGGGTACAAGCCACAACTATCGAATACTGAAATTGAATTTGCTACCAGACCACAACCAGCATTTAACAGACAGTTTGATCTCTTGATCAAAGATCTTACTGCTCATGAAGCAGCGAAATACAGCATTTATATTTTTGCGGAGCAGGTAAAACAACTAGAAAGACTCAATAGTATTTTTGCAGATCTGAAAACAGAGATTCAGTTTGTTCCGGTACCCAGTAGTATTCATGAAGGTTTTATTGATGAAGATCTTAAGATCGTTTGTTATACAGATCATCAGATATTTCAACGTTACCATAAATACAAGGTCAAGCAGGCTTATAATAAAAACAAAGCCCTTACCCTTAAAACATTGCGTGATCTTCAACCCGGAGATTATGTAACACATATTGATCATGGTGTAGGAACATATAGTGGTCTTCAAAAATTAGAAGTAAATGGAAAACTGCAGGAAGCCGTTCGAATCATTTACAAAGACAGTGATATTTTATATGTCAATATCAATTCCCTGCATAAAATTTCCAAGTATACCGGTAAAGAGGGAACCGTTCCTAAGATCAATAAATTGGGAAGTGATGTTTGGGTGCGATTGAAAGAAAAGACCAAAACCAAGGTCAAAGAAATCGCCTTTGATCTGATCAAGCTGTATGCACAAAGAAAAGCACAAGAAGGATTTGCACACACGCCTGATAACTATCTTCAAACAGAATTAGAAGCTTCTTTTATTTACGAAGACACCCCTGATCAAAGTAAAGCCACTGCTGATGTAAAGAAAGATATGGAGAGTCCTTCGCCTATGGATAGATTAGTGTGTGGCGATGTGGGTTTTGGTAAAACAGAGATTGCAGTAAGAGCCGCTTTCAAATCTGTGGTAGATGGCAAACAGGCTGCAGTATTGGTGCCTACTACTATTCTTGCTTTCCAGCATTATAAGACATTCAAAGACCGGTTGAAAGATTTTCCGGTAACAGTAGATTATATCAATCGATTCAAATCATCAAAAGACAAAAAGGAAACACTAAAGAAAGTAGAAGAAGGAAAAGTAGATATTATTGTAGGTACACATGGATTATTGGGCAAAGAGGTCAAATTCAAAGACCTGGGTATCATGATCATTGATGAAGAACAGAAATTCGGTGTTGCGCATAAAGAAAAATTAAAAACACTGAAGACCAATGTTGATTGTTTAACCCTAACAGCAACGCCGATTCCACGAACCTTACAGTTTAGTTTGATGGGAGCCCGTGATTTGAGTATCATCAATACTCCGCCACCCAATCGTCAACCCATACAAACAGAAGTACACATATTCAATGATGATTTCATTCGCGAAGCCATTTATTATGAAACAGAACGTGGCGGACAAGTTTTCTTTATTCATAATAGGGTTGTAGGCTTATCGGAGATGAGTGCTATGTTGCAAGGGCTTTGTCCGGATTTAAGTATAGGTTTTGCGCATGGACAATTGGAAGGACATGAATTGGAAGAGCGGATCATGGACTTTATTGATAAGAAGTACGATGTGTTGGTTTGTACCAATATTGTTGAGAGTGGCGTTGATATTCCCAATGTGAATACAATTATTGTGAACAATGCACATCAATTTGGACTCAGTGATTTACATCAATTAAGAGGGAGAGTAGGACGGAGTAACAAAAAAGCTTTCTGTTATTTGTTAGCGCCTCCTATGAGCACTTTACCTACGGATTCAAGAAAGCGATTACAAACATTAGAACAGTTTAGTGATTTGGGAAGTGGGTTTCAAATTGCTATGCGTGATTTGGATATTCGTGGGGCCGGAAATTTATTGGGAGGTGAACAGAGCGGATTCATGGCTGAGATCGGCTTTGAAATGTATCAAAAGATACTGGAAGAAGCCATCCGTGAGTTGAAACGTACCTCTTTCAAAGACCTCTTCAAAGAAGAAATCAGTAAACAGGATGATTATGTGAGTGATTGTACGATTGATACCGATTTGGAAATATTAATACCGGATAGTTATGTAGAAAGTATTGCTGAGCGATTGTCTTTATACTCACGATTGGATAATTGTGAAAAAGAAGAAGAGCTGCAAGACTTCCATAAAGAAATGATCGATCGATTTGGTCCGATGCCGGCACAAGTAGAAGATCTTTTTACAACTGTTCGTTGTAGATGGCGTGCTGTTGAAATTGGTTTTGAAAAGATGACCTTGAAACAAGATACATTGCGTTGTTATTTCATCAATCGCCCTGATTCTCCTTATTTCGAATCAGAACTATTTAAGCGAGTATTGGCCTATCTACAATCGGGTACGAATAAAGCAAGACTGAAACAAGCAGGTAAAAACTTCCTTCTGGTGGTCGAGAATATGAAAGATATGGAAGCGATGTTACGCTTCTTAGACGGAATGCATAAAGGGGTCATTCAACTCCAATAAAAAGAGGCTATATCAAAAATCTGATACAGCCTCTTTTACTTTTGAAACTTCCTCTTTCTTAGACCATAGTCCATAGTCCATGGACCATGGTCTATGGACTACAACCCAAGCCCTACAGCAAAAGCGCGAAATCTACTCGCAATACTTCCGGTGGAAGTGAATGCTCCTGTGGTAAGATTCACAGTATAAATATTTGTATTGGTACCTACCGTTCCTACTGCATAAGCGATTCCTGATCTTCCTCCAATATCAAAACCATTCATTGAAGACAATGAGACACCGATATTTCCAACTTCTACCAGCGTACCATTATTGGGAGGGTCTTGTTTGAATAGTTTTGTTCCACTCATGACATACAATAATGTGGAAGTAGTGCCATTAAAATTATTTGTGTATGCTGCACCGGAGATGAATGGTGTTCCCGGATTGATATTTCCATCGGTTGCAGCAATGGTTCCGTCGTTGGGATTTAAGCGTAGATTGAGCCCTGCATCACTTACGAGCCTGATACGATCTACAGTTGGATTAAAATCAAAAGCCCATGCAGTTGCAGCAGTACCTACCATAAATCCGGTTCCTACAGCTGCAGCAGCACCTGATGAGGTATTCAATTTGTACAAGCGTCCCGTACCGGTAGTCGTTACTGTAAAAGCGAATAATTCTCCGTTGGCAGGACGAAAATCTATTCCTTCCACTGTTTCGCCAGCACCTAAACCGGTAATGGGTTTACTGATCATCATCTGAGGTCTGGAAGGATCAAAAATCTGTAGCGTATTCATGTCGTCAACACCATAAGCAACAGGAGGTGTAGGAATGGCAATGTCTATCAGGTTAGCAGCTATTTCATTGATATATGTTGCAGCACCTGACATTAAATTAATGGTATACAATCTTGTTTTGCCGGCTTGTGTAAATGTAGCCAGTGAAACAGTATTATCAGGACTGATATCAAAGCCACCTTTGCCTGTAAAATCAATTCCCAAACTACCTACTTCTGCAAGGGTGCCATCATTGGGTGGATTTTGTTTGTATAATTTTTTCTGTGACACATCAATATTGAACAACTCGGTAGTAGTTACGCCTGCTCTGCTGTTCGTGTATGCAATAGAAGTGATGGCAGGACTGACACCACCATTGATATTGCCATCAGTAGCAACTGAAGCGCCTGTTTCAGGATGTAAGCGAAGATTCTGACCCGCATGAGTCACCAATCGAATACGATCTACGGTTGGATTGAAATCTATATTCGCAATTTGAGAATTTAATACAGGAGTGAATCCGGTACCGATTTGTCTGGCAACCCCATCTAATAAACTAATCACATACAACCTGCTGTTGGAAGCTAACGCATACAACTGTGCAGTAGCAGGTCTGAAATCGATACTTAAAACTTTTTCACCTGCGGGTATACCTGTAATGGTTAATGAATTTTCAACAGTACCGGGTGATTTAGCATTGTAGCGATTTAATTTGCCATCATCGGTAAGACCATAGAATGTGATATCAGGTCCATTTGCTGGAGTAAATGTGGGTGGCTCGGGAATATTACCGGCGTTACCTAATTCTTTATAACAACCTGATACCAACAAGCCAAGTGTACAAACCAGCAAAAGCTGGTGCATGATTTGATAATGAGATCGGGCTCTTTTCATAGTGTTCATATTTCATGAACCCTATAAACGAGATTTTTTCAGCGATGGTTTTAGGTATGTAGAAAACGAAAAAAGCCGGTAATGCCGGCTTTTTTCAACATCATTGGGTACAGATTAAAATCCTTTTTTTGCAACGCCATCGGCAATGGCTGCCAATGCTTTAGCTTCACTAAGAATGGCGGCCATTTTATTTCCTTTTCCATCATGACCAGCAGCCATATAACCGCCACGAGCTGTTTTGGTGATCACGGCATCTTGCATGGGAACATTTTTTTCCTTGGTCTTCAGACAATATGCTTTGATCATTTTTGAAGTGTCCATTTTCTTAGAATTTAATGTGGTTAGTAAATAAACAACGGGTTATGTTACCACAACTTACTGTTTTTTACTGAAAATCAAAAGAGAAGAGGAAAATAGTAATCCACAGGGATGTAGTGAGTAGTGAATAGTCAGTAGTGAGTGTTTTAGTTTTTACTCACTACTGACTATTCATTACTCACTAAAATCAAACGTCAATCTTCGCGTACTTCGCATGACTTTCAATGAATTCGCGGCGTGGTGCTACATCATCGCCCATGAGCATACTGAATATTCTGTCGGCTTCAGCAGCGCTTTCAATGGTTACTTGTTTGAGTGTTCTGCGGGCCGGATCCATTGTAGTTTCCCACAATTGGTCTGCATTCATTTCACCCAAACCTTTGTATCGTTGAACGGTAACACTGTCATCTTTTCCACCACCTAATTTTTCGATCCACATTTTTCTTTGCTCTTCATTGTAAGCATATTGCTGCTCTTTTCCTTTTTTTACAAGATACAATGGTGGTTGTGCAATGTATACATAACCTTGCTCTACCATTTCTTTCATGTAGCGGAAAATAAAAGTGAGGATCAATGTTGCGATATGTGATCCATCCACATCCGCATCCGTCATGATGATGAGTTTATGGTAACGCAATTTTGTAATGTTCAAAGCTTTCGGATCTTCAGGTGTTCCTACGGTAACTCCTAAAGCAGTATACATATTTCTGATCTCTTCATTCTCATAGATCTTATGCTCCATGGCTTTCTCCACGTTCAGGATTTTGCCTCGTAATGGTAGAATAGCCTGATAACTTCTATCACGTCCTTGTTTGGCCGTTCCACCCGCTGAGTCACCCTCTACAAGGTACAATTCACATTTCTTAGGATCACGTTCACTACAATCTGCAAGTTTACCGGGAAGTCCACCACCACTTAGTACCGTTTTACGCTGTACCATGTCTCTGGCCTTCTTCGCCGCAACACGCGCTTGTGCTGCAAGAATGATTTTTGAGATTACATTCTTGGCTTCTTTTGGATTTTCTTCTAAATAAGCTTCCAGTACACGAGCTACCGTAGTTTGTACCACACCACTTACTTCACTGTTACCCAATTTGGTTTTGGTTTGTCCTTCAAACTGAGGTTCCGGCACTTTTACAGAAATAATGGCACTCAAACCTTCACGGAAATCATCTCCTTCTACTTGTACTTTGGCTTTCTCAAACAATCCTTCTTTATCACCATAGCTTTTGAATACACGCGTTAAAGCCTGACGAAAACCTGTTACGTGTGTACCACCTTCAATGGTATTGATATTGTTTACGTAAGAGAAAATATGTTCTTTGAAATCATCATTGTAAGTGAGGGCTACTTCTACTGCAACATTGGTGCCTTCATCATGTCCTTCAACATACAGCGGATTACTGATGAGTGGATTGCGGTGCCCGTTTTTATCCAGCATTTGTACAAACTCAACGATACCCCCTTCACTATAGAAATTTTTAGCGTATACATTTCCTTCTTCATCTTTTTCACGAAGATCAGTAAGGGTAATGCTGATGCGTTTGTTCAGATAACTCAGTTCACGTAAGCGGCCTTCCAGGATATCTTTTTTATAAACTGTTTCTTGGAAAATAGTAGCATCGGGCCAGAAGCGAACATGTGTACCGGTGATATCACTGGTGCCAATTTCTCTCACCGGATATTGTGGTACACCGATCTTATATTCCTGTTCAAATATTTTTCCTTCACGGTGTACGGTTACATGTAAGGTGGTACTGAGTGCATTCACACAACTCACACCCACACCATGCAAACCGCCGGATACTTTATAAGTATTCTTATCAAACTTACCACCCGCATGTAGTACGGTCATTACTACTTCCAAAGCACTTCTTTTCTCTTTCGAGTGCATAGCAGTAGGAATACCACGTCCATCATCTTGTACGCTGATCGAGTTGTCTTCATGAATGGTTACCTGTATGTTCTTGCAGTATCCTGCTAAAGCTTCATCGATAGAGTTGTCAACCACCTCATATACAAGGTGATGGAGCCCTTTTACCCCCACATCTCCGATGTACATGGCGGGTCTTTTTCTTACTGCTTCTAAACCTTCTAAAACCTGTATACTATCGGCACCATAATTCTTGTTCTGGGCCTCATTGCTGTTCATTTGTTCCTGAGTCATAAATGCTTGTAAATCCTGAGTTTAAGTGAATTTTCGTAGGTCGACAAAGCTAATGAAAATAGGGGGTTTTTGGTGATAAATGAGCCTGCTGTTTTCCACATTTTCAGGCTCTTTTTTTGGCCGGGAATAGGCAGTTTTTTACAGTGTTGTGACAACCTTAAGAGAGTCGTTTCCGTTAATTTGATGTTTATACATTAATTTTGTATCCTGATGATCGAAGTAATGGATATATTGAGAGTGGCGCACAAGAGTGGAGTGGAACCTTCATTGGATGTTTTGTATCATAAAGAACAACATATTCCCGGCTCTATTCATTACAATATCAGGCGTTTATATGCCCAGCATCCCTGGGTAGCCGAGGATACGGGTATGATGGTATATCATTACAACTCCCGTAAACCGGAAGAAAACTACCTAGAACTTCGTTATTGCACCACCGGAAACCGTTATTGCGCAGAAAAAAGCTGTGCCCAATGTGTGGAGCTGCCTACCAATAATTGTAGCGGTAAACACCAGACCGTAGATGTTTTCACTTTTCATTTTACCTCTACTTTTTTGCATCAGTTTGTGCATAACGTTAAGTTGAGTAATCGGAAAGATGAAGTACTGGCATTTCGTCATCCACATGCGTTTACCAAAGTATTTCCACTTTGTAATAGAAAAAGAAATGCGCTGGATTCTTTATTGAATCATAGCTACACCGGTGCACTCGAGAATATTTTTGTGAATGCCAAAGTACATGAACTGTTATTGTACAGTTTGGATTGTTTAGTTGATGAAAAAGAAGAAGGCTTTACCTGTAAGTTTCTGGCAGATGAAAGTGGTCGCGATAGAATTTATCAAGCCAGAGAAATTTTATTACAGCATATTGGTGATCCGATCACGATCAAAGAACTCAGTCGCAAAGTAGCGATGAACGAGTGTTACCTGAAAAAAGGGTTCAAGGAAATTTTTGGTACCACCATATTCGATTTCTATCAGCAACAAAGAATGGAACACGCAAAATACCTTTTGTATGAAAAAGGATTAAGCGTTACAGATGTTTCTGCACTGTTGGGCTATTCTTCTATCTCGCACTTCTCAGCAGCTTTCAAAAAACATACAGGTTTGAAACCCTGTGACCTGTTACGTTAATTCTCTTTGCTGTTTACCTTTTCTGAAACAGGAATGACCGGTTTTGACAACCGGCGTAGTTTTACATGGGCATATTTACTATCTTCATTCTGAACGAAATCCTAAAGCATGCTTATGAGGTACCTCTACATTTTATTGCTGTTCTGTGTTACAGCCTGTTCAAACAACAAAGTAGATCTGATCATTCACAATGCCGTGATCTACACCGTTGATTCTTCTTTCACTACAGCAGAAGCCATGGCTGTTAAAGATGGCGTCATTCTCGAAGTGGGTAGCAATGATGATATCCTTAAAAAATATACCAGTGATGAAAAAGTAGATGCCGGTGGACAAGCAGTATATCCCGGACTCATTGATGCGCATGCGCATTTTGTTGGGTATGGTCGTTCTTTATTTCAGGTAGATCTGTTTGGAACCAATACCTGGGAAGAAACCGTAGCACGTGTCAAAGCATTTGCGGATGAGCATCCTGATCTGTATTGGATACAAGGAAGAGGATGGGATCAAAATCGTTGGCCTGGTAAAAATTTTCCTACCAATGAAGAGCTGAATAAATTATTTCCGGATAAACCTGTCGTGTTAACACGCGTAGATGGACATGCTTCCATTGCTAACCAGAAAGCATTGGATCTGGCGGAAATCAAGGCCGGACAAACAGTAGTGGGTGGTTCTATTGAAGTGAAGAATGGGGTATTGACAGGTGTTTTGATTGACAATGCTGACAATAAAGTGTATGCCCAAATTCCTGCGCCCACCAAAGAAACCTATGTACAATGGTTGCAGGCTGCAGAGAAAAACTGTTTTGCTCAAGGTTTAACAACTATAACAGATTGCGGTTTGCATTATACGGATGTAGAAGCGATCGATACCTTACAAAAAGAAGGTAAACTCAACATGCGTTTGTATGTGATGTTGAGTGACGATGCATCCAACTATGAAAAATTTTTACCAAAGGGTCCATACAAAACCGATAAACTGTTTGTAAAAGGCATCAAAGTATATGCAGATGGTGCATTGGGTAGTCGCGGCGCCTGCTTATTGAAACATTATAGTGATCGTCCTGATTGGACAGGATTCTTACTCAGAAATAAAAATCATTATGATTCACTCGCAGGTGTTTTATCTAAAACAGATTTTCAGATGTGTACGCATGCCATTGGTGATAGTGCCAATCGTGAGATCCTGAATATCTATAATAAATACCTCGGTGGTAAAAATGATAAACGCTGGCGTATAGAGCATGCTCAAGTCATTCACCCTGATGATTTTAAATTATTTGCTGCTGCAAGTGTCATTCCTTCTGTACAACCTACACATGGAACCAGTGATATGTATTGGGCAGAAGATCGTTTGGGTTCGGAGCGTGTAAAAGGTGCGTATGCATTCAAACAATTGTTACAGCAAAATGGATGGATTCCATTGGGTACTGATTTTCCGGTGGAAGATATTTCTCCATTCAAAACATTTCTTGCTGCAGTTGTAAGAAAAGATGCCAAAGGTTTTCCTGAAAACGGATTCCAAATGGAGAATGCATTGACCCGTGAAGAAACCATTCGCGGCATGACCATCTGGGCGGCAAAAGCCAGCTTTATGGAAAAGGAGATTGGTAGTTTGGAGAAAGGAAAGAAAGCCGATTTTATTTTGCTGGATAATGATTTGATGAAAGTAGCGCCAGAGAAAATATTGGATGTTAAAGTAACGGCTACTTATTCAGGTGGTAAAAAAGTGTATGGTAAATAAAATTTAAGCCGCAGATTCGTCAGCCTAGGCTGATGAATCTGCGGCTTATTTATATCCAACAGAATTTACTTAATCTCTCCCACCATATCCCCCGGAACCACCCACTGATCAAATTCTTCCGGTGTGAGATAACCCAGCTTCACCGCCATTTCTTTCAACGTTGTTCCTTCCTTGTGTGCTTTCTGTGCTATTTCTGCTGCTTTGTAATAACCGATTTTGGTATTCAAAGCTGTAACCAACATCAGACTATTGTCCACATGCTTTTTGATATTGGCTTCCAATGGTTCAATACCTACTGCACATTTATCATTGAAGCTTACACAACCATCACCGATCAGTCTTGCACTGTGTAAGAAATTATAGATCATCACCGGCTTGAACACATTCAATTCAAAATGTCCGGTAGCACCGCCAATATTGATGGCTACATCATTTCCCATTACTTGTGCAGCGATCATCGTCAATGCTTCACATTGTGTTGGATTTACTTTACCCGGCATGATAGAGGACCCCGGCTCATTATCCGGAATAAAGATTTCACCAATACCACTTCTAGGTCCTGAACTCAACATACGAATATCATTGGCGATCTTCATCAGACTTACCGCAACTGTTTTCAATGCACCATGTGCTTCCACAATGGCATCATGTGCGGCCAGTGCTTCGAATTTATTTTCTGCTGTAACAAATGGAAGTCCTGTTAATTGAGCAATGTGTTTTGCAACATTTACATCATATCCTTTTGGCGTATTGATACCGGTACCTACCGCTGTACCCCCCAATGCCAGTTCACTCAGATGAGCTAAAGTATTGTTGATGGCTTTTAATCCATGATCCAACTGACTTACATAACCGCTGATCTCTTGTCCGAGTGTCAATGGTGTTGCATCCATAAAATGGGTACGACCAATTTTCACAACGTGCATAAAAGCTTTGCTTTTTGCTGCCAGTGTATCTCTCAATTTTTTGATACCGGGGATCGTTACTTCCAATAAAATTTTATAAGCAGCAATATGCATCGCTGTTGGGAAAGTATCATTCGATGATTGTGATTTATTGACATCATCATTGGGGTGCAGAAATTTCTCTTTATCTGTCAAACTACCACCTTTGATCACATGACCACGATATGCCACTACTTCATTCACATTCATATTGCTTTGTGTACCCGAGCCTGTTTGCCAAACTACCAATGGAAATTGGTCGTCCAGTTTTCCTTCCAGGATCTCATCACATACCTGTCCGATCAAAGCTGCTTTTTCTTCCGCTAATACACCGGCATCACGATTGGTGAGCGCAGCTGCTTTTTTCAGATAAGCAAATGCCTGAATGATTTCTTTGGGCATTTTATTGATATCCTGTGCAATACGGAAATTGTCGATACTGCGTTGTGTCTGTGCTCCCCAATAAACATGTGCCGGTACTTTCACCTCGCCCATGGTGTCTTTTTCAATACGGAATTCCATCGTTATAGTTTTTATTGATCGGTAGAATAAATTGAGGTGCAAAGGTAGGAAAGATATAAAGTGAAATCATGCTGATTTTTGCTACTTTGAAGCATAAAATGTGGTTTATGCGAAAGTTTTTAGCGCTTCTGTTTGCCATGGTTTCAGTATCTGCTTTTGGACAGCAAACGGAAAACATCATCATCATTACTACTGATGGACTCCGTTGGCAGGAGCTTTTTAAGGGTATGGATCCTGAATTGGCTTCTGACAAAAGATTCAATCAAGATGATAGCGCACTGATCTATACAACCTATTGGGCTCAGGATGTTGCAGAGAGAAGACGTAAGCTGATGCCTTTTTTTTGGAAAACAATCGCTCAACAAGGACAGATTCATGGTAACAGGAATTTGGGTAGTAAAGTGAATGTCTCTAATTCATATTGGTTTTCTTATCCGGGCTATAACGAAATATTTTCAGGGTATGCGGATAAAAGAATTGATGCCAATGATTATCCACCTAATCCCAATACAACAGTACTGGAATTTTTAAACCAGCAGCCTTCATTTAAAGGGAAAGTTGCTGCTTTTGGAGCATGGGAAGCATTCAATAGAATTTTAAATGAGCAAAGAAGTGGTATTCCTGTGGTGGCTGCTTATGATACTACCGGAGGTACAACACCTACTGCTGAAGAGAAGCTGATCAACAGCATGTTATTGAGCAGTCATCGTATGTGGGCAGAAGAATGTTTTGATGTATTCACCCACCATGCGGCTATGGAATATTTGAAGAAAGAAAAACCGCGTGTACTTTATATTGCTTATGGAGAAACAGATGAATGGGCTCATGGTTGGAAATATCGTTCCTATTTACAAGCCGCCACGCAAGTAGACAAATGGATAGAAGAAATATGGAACTATGTGCAGTCTACTCCTCAATACCGTAACAAAACCACCTTACTCATTACTACTGATCATGGTAGGGGTGATAAGAACAAACGTCAATGGACCAGTCACGGTTCAGATATTGAAGGGGCGGATGAGATATGGTTGGCAGTCATGGGACCCAATACGCCTGCTTTGGGTGAAATAAAACAGTCTTCTCAATTGTATCAAAAACAATTTGCACAAACCATTGCAAAGTTACTAGGACTTACATTCACCGCTAATCAACCTATTGCAGAAGAGATTAGAGAAGTAATTAAGCGATAGTACCACTCAGCGTCAACTCTTTTCTCTTGTTCTCTGCGGTTTTACATAAAAGATTTACCGCAGAGAACAAGAGAAAAGAGATTACGCAGAGAAGTTATATTCCTTTGAAAATGGCTTTTCTTTTTTCGAGGAATGCGGTGGTTCCTTCTTTCATGTCTTCAGTAGCGAAACAATCACCGAAAGCATTTACTTCTACTTCGAATCCATTTTTACTTTCATCAAAAACAGCATTGGCAGCTTCAATGCATTTTGCTACTGCTATAGGGGCTTTGCTATTAATGACTTGAAGAATGGCAACAGCTTTCGCTATTAATTCTTCCTGTGGTACTACATAATTCACCAATCCATATTGTAAAGCAGTTGCTGCATCTATCATTCCGGCACCCATGAGTAATTCCATGGCTCTTCCTTTTCCAATCAGTTGAACCAATCTTTGTGTGCCACCATAACCCGGAATCAATCCAAGATTTACTTCCGGTTGACCAAATTTGGCGTTGTCTGATGCAATTCTAAAGTGACAACTCATCGCCAATTCACACCCACCTCCCAATGCAAATCCATTGACACAGGCTACAACAGGCTTTGGACAATTTTCAATTTTGAAGAAAATGTCTTGTCCTCTTTTCGCCAATGCTTTTCCTTCTGCAACAGAAGCGCCACTGAACTCACTGATATCGGCACCTGCCACAAAAGCTTTAGGGCCTGATCCTGTAATGATCACAGACTGAATATCCTTATTTTGATATACTTCATCCATTACATCATTCAAATCAGACATCACTTGCTGATTGAGGGCATTTAATTTATCAGGGCGATTAATGGTAATCGTAAAAATACCATTTGAAAGATCGGTCACTAAAGTTTGATACATGGCAATCGTATTTGTACAAAAATAGGGTAGCAATACCGTTCTTTTGTATTTTGTAGTATGAATCTGATAGAGGTCATCATATACACAGGTATTTTCGTTTTTGCATTGACAGGTGCATTAAAGGCAAGAACACATCAGATGGATATTTTTGGTGCTGCGGTAGTGGCTTTTGTTACAGCATATGGTGGCGGCACCATTCGAGATTTATTGATTGGCGTGAGGCCTGTGAATTGGGTCAACGACTATCTCGCTTTAGGATTGGTGGTATCAGCTGTTTTAATCGTTTCATTATTGAATACCAATTTCACCCGTTTTCGCAGGGCTATTTTCTTTACAGATGCGATAGGTTTAGGAATGTTTACCGTAGGTGGTATTGAAAGAAGTTTGGTGTATGGAATCAATGAAGGTTATTCTGTCATTATGGGCGTCATGTCTGCCACTTTTGGGGGATTACTTGCAGATATGATTTGCGGAGAAGTGCCCAATCTTTTAAAGCGAGGAGAATTGTATGCAACAGCCTGCGCTTTGGGTGGCATTATCTATCTTGGGTTAAAGCACTTTGGTATTGAATACAACCTCGGGCTCTTTATCTGTGTAGCCATTATTGTGGGCATACGAATTCTCTCTAAAAGAAAAAGATTAAGACTTCCGGAAATATAAATTTCGGTGTATTAAAAAGGATGATGGGACGCAGATTCTCATGATCATCATGATAGTCATGATTTTTGTTACAACCAATCTGCGTTAATCATGATGATCATGAGAATCTGCGGTCCATTCTCTTCATAAAAAATTAAAAGTTTCTATTTGCAGCTGTCCATTCAGTGATATAACCTGCAATATCACTGGTAGGTGTGCCCGGAGGAAATAGTTTACCAACACCCATCTCATTGAGGATTTTCATATCGTCTTCTGGAATGATGCCACCGCCGGTGAGTAATACATCATTCATTCCTTTTTCTTTGAGCAGTTGAATCACTTTTGGAAATACAGTCATGTGTGCTCCGCTAAGAATACTGATACCAATGGCATCTACATCTTCTTGTAAGGCTGCATTCACGACCATTTCAGGGGTTTGTCGAAGACCGGTATAGATGACTTCCATTCCTGCGTCACGTAATGCAGTTGCAATGACTTTGGCGCCACGGTCATGTCCGTCGAGTCCAACTTTCGCAACTAACACACGAATGGGGCGTTTGAGCTTACTCATGCAATCGATTTATGACACAAAAGTAAGCAATGGAATGCAAATCTCATTTTCGGCTAAACCTTGCTTTTAAAGCCGCTACCCCTCGTTCGGTAATCGGTTGTAAAGAGTCGTTCCCATTCTCAAATAAGAAGATTTTGGTTTTTGTTTCCCGGAATAAAGGGTAGTTGATGGAATCGCGAAGCGATACTTTTTCAAATTGCTGAAATACGATATCATCTGCATCAGGCATGCGTTTTCCTACCAGTATCAAATGTTTGAAATCATATTGTTCAGGCATCCAAAACAAAAAAGAAGCATCATCACTATAGACTACAGGTAAACCGGTTTGTTTTGCATAATAATTCAATGCGCCGGCAGTATAATAACCACGACAATACACCATGGTTTTTCTTTGTTCTGATGCAGGTAAACTTTTATAAACAGCAGCTGTTTTTTCTGCCAATTCTTTCCAACCAATCATATCTGCAAAATCCTGAGGTAATGGATGGTATTGTAGGTCCTCCCATTTGAAAGATCCTGTTGTATGGATATTTTTTGAGCGGTACCAATCTGCTAATTTTTGTGGGGTATAAACAGGTAACAATAAAGGCATGATGAGTATACCCAAAGTAACCGGTATGAATACCATCGCATACCTGAGCCATCTGAGCTTAGCGATGGTTAATCTTTCAAGCCAATATGCACCGAATGCAAATAGAATGGGATAAACACCTGCTGCATAATAACTTTTCCCATTCATATAAGTTAGTAAAGCAATGACTGCAAAATAACTGAAGCCAATCATCCGGTATTTTCTTCCTTCCGCTGACAATAAAACATAGAGCAAGCCACTGATCCAAATAAAAACACAAGGCAGAAACATCATGATCTGATCTACTAAAAAATCTTTGGGGTCAATGAATTGAAGTTGTGTTTCTTTCAGTTCTTGCATGTGTATGAATAAAGGGAACCCATGTTGGTATTGCCAGATGAGATTGGGAAGCATGATAAGCAATGCAATGGCAGCAGAGAAGTACAAATGTTTATTCAGCAAAACAGATCTATTCTTGGTGAGTAATATTCCTACCAGTAAACTGGCAGTATAAAAGGCAACAGAATATTTACTAAGCATGCCCAATCCAATACTGATACCGAAAATATAGAGCCATCTGTTTTTTTGTGTGTCTACAAAGTTGATGAGTGCATAAGCGTTGAGTGTCCAGAAGAATACATCCAAAAAGTTGGGATGGAAAAAGTAGAACATACGGATATAGCCCGTAAATAAAAATGGAAAAGAGGCTAGTAAAATGGCGAAAGATCTGCCTCCCAAACGCAGAATGATCTTACCCATCATTAATAATATCAGTGATCCAAATAGTGCCGGCCAAAATTTTACCCAGAACTCAGTAGCACCCAAGGTGTTGCTGATGTATGCCATGAATGATAGCATGGGAGGCACTTCCAAAAAACCCCAGGCCAAGTGATGACCTTCTGCCAGATAGAGATATTCATCGCGATGTAATTGGTAGGAGGGGTGTACCAGTAAGAAAGGAAGTACAAAACGTATCATCGCTAAGAGATATAATAGTCTGGTAGCGTTCTTCATGTGGGTTGTTTGGGGTAAGATACGGATGAAAAAAGAAATTGCCACTGAAAGCACAGAATAGCACAGAATCATTCAGTGTATTTCAGTGCTTTCAGTGGCAATTCATCACCCCTACGCTACTAGCCCAAGTGTATACTTAATACGATGAATGGTTTCTGCTTTACCAATCAACGCAGCAATATCAAATACCCCCGGACCAAACTTACCTCCCACCAACATGATTCTGAATGGAAGCATGAGTTCACCCGGCTTTAATTGATTTGCTGCTGCCAGTTCTTTGAACTCTTTTTCAAGATCACCGGCTTCCCAAACTGTGCTAAGTTCATAAGCGCGGATCAACTCAGTGAAAAAGAGATTTTTTTTCTCATCCCATTTGGGTTTGATGGCATCAATATCTATTTGAATCGGCGACTGAAAGAAAAAGCTGCTTTGTGTCGTGAAATCAGACAGTAATGTGCAACGTTCTTTCACCAGGTCAATGACATGATGCAGCAAGCTTGAGTCTGTAACTTGAATATTATTGGCTGCTAAGGTTTGTTGTACAAATGGAGCAAGTTTAGTTGCATCAGATTGTTTGATCCATTCATGATTGTACCATTTGGCTTTCTCATAGTCAAACTTAGCACCGCCTTTGTGAACGCGATCCATGGAGAACTTTTCGATCAATTCTGTAATCGTAAATATTTCCTGATCCGTACCATCATTCCATCCCAACATGGCCAATAAGTTCACAAATGCTTCAGGAAGAAAACCTCTTTCTCTGAATCCGATAGTTGTTTCATTGGTTTTCGGATCTGTCCAGTCCATGGCGAATACTGGAAATCCTAATCTGTCACCATCTCTTTTGCTGAGTTTGCCATTACCATCCGGTTTTAAGATCAAGGGAAGATGTGCCCATTCAGGCATTTCATTTTCCCATCCTAAGTATTTCCATAACAGTATATGCACCGGAGCAGAAGGTAACCATTCTTCTCCGCGAAATGCATGTGATATCTTCATCAAATAATCATCTACTACTACAGCAAGATGATAGGTAGGCATGCCATCCGCTTTGAGTAATACTTTATCATCTACCTGATCGGTTTGAAAAGATACTTCGCCTCGTATCATGTCAGTGAAGCTAACGGTTTCACCGGCAGGCATTTTGATGCGTATCACAAAGGGTGTACCCTCACTTATCAGACGGGTTACTTCATCTTCACCCAGCGTAAGAGAATTACGCATTTTTCCGCGAATGAATTGATTGTATTGCGGAGAAGGATTTTCAGCCGTTTTAAAATCATTGCGCATGGTTTCTAATTCCTCCGGCGTATCAAAAGCATAATAGGCATAACCGGCTTGTACCAGTTGCTCGGCATATTGCTTGTACATGGCTTTGCGCTCACTTTGTCTGTAAGGCGCATACGGACCACCATGTTTCGGACTTTCATCCGGAATCAATCCGCACCATTCCAGGGTTTGGAAAATATATTCTTCAGCACCCGGTACAAAACGGGTTTGATCGGTATCCTCGATTCTCAGAATAAAATCACCACCATGCTTCTTCGCAAACAAATAATTGAATAACACCGTTCTCACACCCCCTAAATGCAGTCCCCCGGTAGGAGAAGGGGCAAAACGTACACGTACTTTCTTGTTCATGGTGTAAAGATAAGTGTTAGTCCATAGTCGATGGTCCATAGCCCATGGTTGATCCCTAATGTTTTGCCATGGACTATGGACTATCGACTATAAGCTATATTTACACTATGTATCTTACAAAAACCCCCTTCTGGCTGCGTAGTTTGTATCCTTCATTGGTATGGAGAATGCCGGTGGAAGGGGAGAAGAAGATCTATCTCACATTTGATGATGGTCCACATCCACAGGCAACTCCTTTTGTATTGGATCAGTTGGCTGCTTATGGAGCAAAAGCAAGTTTCTTTTGTATTGG
Source organism: Sediminibacterium sp. (assembly GCF_051861365.1). Classification (NCBI taxonomy): domain Bacteria; kingdom Pseudomonadati; phylum Bacteroidota; class Chitinophagia; order Chitinophagales; family Chitinophagaceae; genus Sediminibacterium; species Sediminibacterium sp. Next base: position 23,850 of record NZ_JBHYCW010000025.1, read on the forward strand.
AAAGAATGTGGCTGCCGAACCGGAAATTTATCAGCGTATTATCGCTGAAGGACATACCATCGGTAATCACACACAACATCATTTGAATGGATGGAAAACAGATGATGCTACTTATTTGCATGATATTGCTACTGCGCAAGAATATATCTCTTCAAATTTGTTCAGACCTCCTTATGGACGCATCAAACGTTCTCAAATCAAAGCCTTACATCAGCAGCAAAAAAAGATCATCATGTGGGATGTATTGAGTGCAGATTTTGATACGCGTCTCACGGGAGAAGCTTGTTTAGCATATGTGCTCTATCATACCCAACCCGGTTCCATTGTTTTATTCCATGATAGTGCCAAAGCCTGGGATCGGATGTCGGTGGCATTGCCCAAGGTGCTGGAGTATTTTTCGGAGAAGGGGTTTCGGTTTGAGGGAATTTAGGATGTCAGATGTCAGATTTGAATTTTGAATTTTGAATTTTG
>NZ_JBHYCW010000025.1:24419-52937 GCF_051861365.1 Sediminibacterium sp.
GATGTCTGATGTCTGATGTCTGATGTCTGATGTCTGATGTCTGATGTCTGATGTCTGATGTCTGATGTCTGATGTCTGATGTCTAAAAAGTATTTATAAAGGTACATAACTGCTTTCTTTCCGTCAACTATCAACTTACAACTGTCAACTATACTCTCTCTGCTAATCAAAAAAAATAGCCGAAGTAGAAACTTCGGCTCTGCTTTTAATCCGTACCCTATGAAAACAATCTTTTCCCGATTAAATCGGGATGAATCTTTTACATCGCCTGTTGATTTCGCCTCACGGGATACGAGACTAATAACGCAGCACATTGTCTGTTTATTTTATACAGATGATTTTTTTTTTAAATACAGTGGTGTAATCAGTATTTATCATGAATTTTGTTCAATGATGCTGATAGATACACACTGTCACTTGTATTCCACAGAATTTGGAGAAGAAATACCCGATGTTATTGAAAGAGCTCGAAAAGTTGGGGTGCAAAAGTTTTATTTACCTGCCATTGACAGTGAAGTGATACCTGCCATGTTGGATTTGGAACTTACTTATCCCAATGTATGTTTTGCGATGATGGGGCTTCATCCTTGCTCTGTGAAAGAAAATGTAGATAACGAACTCGCTATTGTGCAGGATTGGTTAAACAAAAGAGATTTTGTAGCTGTTGGAGAAATAGGTCTTGATTTTTATTGGGATAAAACCTTTGCTGCTGAGCAGAAAAAAGCATTCGATCTACAAATGAGCTGGGCATTAGCCAAGAATAAGCCCATTGTGATTCATACCCGTAATGCCATGCAGGAAACCATTGATATGGTAAAACCCTATTCAAAAAAGGGATTAAAGGGCATTTTTCATTGTTTTAGTGGAAGCCATGAATCGGCCATTCAAATCATTCAAATGGGTTTCCTATTGGGTATTGGGGGTGTATTGACCTATAAAAATGCAGGTCTTCCAACTGCTTTAGAAGGTATCGGCTTGGAACACCTAGTATTGGAAACGGATGCTCCTTATTTAAGCCCTGTTCCGTATCGGGGTAAAAGAAATGAAAGCAGTTATCTTCTCGAAATAGCCATCAAATTGACCGAAGTAAAAAAAGTCTCTTTAGAAGAAGTTGCATCGATTACAACTGCAAATGCTCAAAAAATATTCGGAAACTGAGTGGTTAAGCGCTATTTTTGCAGTCCTTAAAAAATAAACAGAGAGGTGTTCCGCCTAGGCGGATTGAAGGAGCACGCCTGGAAAGTGTGTATACGGGAAACCGTATCGAGGGCCGAGACGATTCGCCACAGCGGATGTCTCGGTGCCGACCGCAAGCGTCGGCATTCGAATCCCATCTCTGTGCAAAAACCTAGTTCTTTATATAAAATAAATAAACAGAGAGGTGTTCCGCCTAGGCGGATTGAAGGAGCACGCCTGGAAAGTGTGTATACGGGAAACCGTATCGAGGGCCGAGACGATTCGCCACAGCGGATGTCTCGGTGCCGACCGCAAGCGTCGGCATTCGAATCCCATCTCTGTGCAAAAACCTAGTTCTTTATATAAAATAAATAAACAGAGAGGTGTCCGAGTGGTTGAAGGAGCACGCCTGGAAAGTGTGTATACGGGAAACCGTATCGAGGGTTCGAATCCCTTCCTCTCTGCCAGAATCAATTTAATAAGATAAACTAAAGGTAAAAAAGCCTGCAAAATCAAGTGTTTGCGGGCTTTTTGCTTTTTAGCATTACCCTATTTTATCCCATTTTACGACCCTAGTTGAGCGCGTAAATCGTGGAGTTCACTCCATTTTACAAAAGACGCACTAAAACTTACGCAAGTCATTCTTTATTAACACTTTATAAGAAAGCAACTATTGATTCTAGGTGTACGATAAACGTAATTTTATCATCCTTTAAAGTGCGTAAAATGGAAAAAAGTTTTGGGTTGTTTTTTTACCTCAAAAAATCAAAAAAACTCAATGGAAATGAGCGTCCTGTTTATTTACGGGTAACAGTAAATGGGGTTGCTTGTGACATTTCTCTCAAAAGAAAATGCGATTCGAACTCTTGGAATACAAATGCAGGAAGAATGGATGGGAAGACAGAACAAGCTAAATCTTTGAATTCTTATTTGGATGTTTTACAAAGAAAAGTATATGAAGCTCGTAAACAATTAGAACAAAACGATCATCCTGTAACAGCTGAAAACATTAAAAAGGTTCTATTGGGACAAGAGATCAGTACCCAAAAATACATGTTAATGCAAATTTTCAAACACCACAACGATCAAATGTCACAACTTGTCGGAAAAGAATATGCTCCAGGAACGCTAGAACGATACATTACCTCCTTTAGACATACACAATCCTTCTTGGAATGCAAGTATAAAGTATCTGATATCGATATTAATAAACTCGATTATGAATTTATCTCTGAATATGAATTCTGGTTTAAGAGTGTTCGTAAATGTGATCACAATACATCTATGAAGTACTTGAGCAATTTTCGAAAAATTGTGAATCGTTGTTTATTAAACGGGTGGCTGCAAAGAGATCCCTTTCTGGGATTCAAAATGACTAAAAGAGAAGTTGAAAGAGTTGTCTTAACTGAATATGAATTACAAGCATTATCATCCAAACAATTCTCTGTAGAAAGACTCAACTTAGTAAGAGATATTTTTTTGTTCAGTTGTTACACTGGGCTGGCTTATGCGGACGTTCAAAAACTAAGGCGAAGCGAAATCATTATTGGTGTGGATGGTGAAAAATGGGTGGTGAGTCGGCGTCAAAAAACAGACATTACGGCTAAAATACCGTTATTGCCTCCGGCTCTAAAGATAATAGATCAGTATGCCAATAACCCTCAATGTTTATTACAAGACAGGTTACTTCCTATCTTAAGCAACCAAAAAATGAATGCTTATCTAAAGGAGATTGCTGATCTCTGCAAAATTCATAAAACCCTGACCTTTCATATTGCTAGGCACACATTTGCTACAACTGTTACCTTGAGTAATGGTGTGCCAATTGAGACTGTTTCGAAGATGTTAGGACATCGAAATTTGAAGACGACACAGCATTATGCTAAAATTTTAGATATTAAAATCAGCGCGGATATGAAACGGTTAAGGGATAAACTAATTAACTAAGCTTGATTTTGCATTTTTAGCTGGCTATAAATAATGGGAAACTAGCTGTATAATAAATCGATTGTACTTTCGATATACACTATTGATTTAAAAGTATATCTACTAAGTTAGAGTTGATACAGTAGTTCAAGATTTTAATCTTCTTGTTTCGTCTTCAATTCCTGAATCTTTCTTACTTTTTGGTTTAAAAGTTCGCTTATTCCCGAATCGGTAAATTACAGAAACAGCTCCAAATTTGGTATCTCTTCTTTCTATAAACCCGTTTCTTTGATTGCGGTAGTTTACATCAATGATGTAACGTTGCGTTCTGAAGATGTCGCCAAATGAAAAAGCCAAAGTCCCATTCCTCTTTAAAATTGGGAATCGAAGAGAGGCTGATAAATCCGATTGCCCCTTCACTGAGAAAATTCCTTGCACCGTAGGGCTGGTATGCCAAAAGGTAAATTCAGCTCGAATATCTTTTTGCTTAGAAAGTACCAATCGATTGGTAATAGAAGAATATAAGTTGAAGTTTCGATTACGAAAGCTACTATCCAAATAAGAAGAGCTTTCATCTTGAAATTGACCTTGCAATAAAGCATCAACCGTATAAAAATCTTTTACAACTGTTATAGGAGTTAGTAAATTGAATCCATAACTGATACTTCTATTTAAATTTACTTGAATGTCTTGTAGGGTTTTGCTATCGTTTGATTGATTGGTAATATTTGTAAAAAAATTTGCAGTATTAAAGTAAAAAAAAGAAAGCGATGTTCTTTGCTTATACAGCAGGGATAATTGTAACTGTAACGGGTAAGCTGGTCTTAAGTATGGATTACCCTTCATTGACGTATAAGGAGTAACAAAATATTCGAAAGGGTTTAATCGCCAAAAACTAGGTCTTTCGATACGTCGGGAAAAAGCAAAATTTATATTCAAGTCTTGCCCAGCTCTATAATTCATGAATAAGGAAGGAAATATATTGATATAAGAATTCCGATTAACGGCTGATAAAGTAGATGAAACCCCATTGGTATTAGTTTGCTCTATTCTAAAGCCTCCTTTTAAACCAAAATTTTTATAGCTTTTAGAAAAACTAATATAGCCAGCAGCAATTCGTTCAGTATAGGTAAATTCATTACTTCGAAGTACGTCAGGTTCAAATAGACCTGCATTAAAAATGAATGATTGGAGATTGTTGTTGGTTTTTATAGTGACCAATTTCAAACCATACTCAAGCGTGCTCCCATTTTTTAAAGGTTGAAAAACATCTAATTTTCCTGAAAGAAGACCAATTTTTTGAATAGAATACTGCTTTAGTTGTGATTCATTAATTTGTATTCCTGCTTTGTCGAACACCCTATTATTAAGTAATTGATTTGGTTGATTATTAAAGTTTAAATAATCAATTTCCCCAGAAATGACGCCACCATTAGAATTCGATTTTTGATTATATCCCAATGTGATGTTATTGGTCGCTTCAAAACCATTGGAAGAATTAATACTTCTCATTGTAGAATCTAGGATTAATTGAGAGTTTGAAACCAAAGTATTGGACACCCTAGATCCTTCTATAATATTATTATAAGTGCTAAGCATTGAAAAAGTGAGGGATTTAAGTGAGTCAATTTCAAATGTACCATCCACTCTTACACTTGGCATCAATGTCTCTCGAGTTCTAATATTTGAAATATTCCACTTAGAAATAAGTTGATTAGATGTACCCAAATAATCAATATAATCAGTAATATCAGCAAATGCTTTCCCGCCTCGAAGTGTTAAACTCGTACTTGTTTGTAATTTCTTTTTCTTGATATATAAATCTGTACCAATATTCCATTTTGAAAACTCAGCTTGGGAAAAGCCAGAACGAATAGTACCTTTAATTCCTTCAGCAAGCTTTTTTTTGGTTACAATATTTATTAATGCACCGCCTTGGGCATCATATTTAGATGGTGGGATAGGAATCACTTCAATACTAATGATGTTATCCGAGGACAGACCTTGAAGCATAGACTCAAGCTCTTCATTCGATAGCCGAATCATCCTATCGTCAATCATAACCATTGCACCTTGTCCATTAACAGAAATTCTATTTCTAAAATCAATTCTAACAGTTGGAACTTTTTTTAAGACTTCCCACAAAGTGCTCCCACTTAAATGAATCGCCTTTTCAACATTATAGATTAGTCTATCAGCTTTTTGGGTTATTAACTTATCCTCTGCTTTAACCACAACATCGGGTAATTTGCTAATAATATTTTTTACAATAATTAGTATATCTCTTGACCTGTTAATTTCAATGTCTTCACTATAAGGATAATAATTGAGATGTGTAACAGTAAGGTGGTAAAAACCGGCTGGAAAGATATATTTGAATTTACCTTTCCCATCTGTTTGGAGTGATATTAATTTTAAACTATCTTTCTTTGGATAAATTGAAATGGTTGCTAGACTTACCGGTATAGAGTCTTCATCAACTATAGTACCTGTAATAATATGATTACCTTGGCCAGTAACTGAATTCAAACAATTAATCCAAAAAAATAATATTAAAATAAAGTTTATTTTTTTCATTTATTGCTAGTTCTGAGTTGTTATAACAATCGTTTCTGTAGATCTTTAATAAAAACAACTTTATCAATTAGTTGCGGCATAATATCAAAACCAGAAGAATATTTGATAGTGTAGGCAAGAATAGCATATATATCGCCTGGAGACTTTACGTGAGAAATGGACAATACGTATACAGCAAAACCTATGATAACTACACTAAGAATTTCCATTTTTGCAAAATTAAATGCATCTAAATTTGATTGTTTAATTCTAGATTGACGATTAACTTCAAAGTACTGTTGAATCTCAGAAATACTTCCATTCTTTATAATTTCTGCTTGCTCCTCAATATTATTATTAAGCTGTTTCGTAATCTTAGCTAATCTTTTCGAAAAATGAATGTTAATTAAGATGAGTGGAAGTAAAAAAAACAAGCATAATAAAAATAGTAATTTCGAATAATAGATTATCATTAATGATGCGCCAACTATTTGTATAGAGGCTTTCACTAGGCTTGGAATATCTGTTTCAAAGAAAGATACGACCCCGTAGAGTAAACTTACACGGGCAACGGTTTCAGAATACCCAGTTTGATTATTTTTATATTGACTAATGACCTGGAATATCAGCTTGTTGTGAATCTTTGTAAACAATTTTGTATCTACCTGTCTTCTTAGTGTTACTACAACTCCATTTAAAGCATATTGCAATACAAAAAAATATGCCCAAAAAAAATGCTGTGATAGCATACCGTTAATAGCTTTGCCCAATACGAAGGGCATTGAAAGTATATTTATAATTTCAAATAAGAGAAAACAGTATACTAGAATTAAAATAGTACTACTTCCTTTTATAGCTGAACTTAGGAGGTTGTTTTGTCGAATCACAGGCTTTTAAATAAAGGGTCTAAAATATCCCAATACGACAAGACAGATGTCAGGCTTTTGCTTGCCATAATGAGCCCCATCGTGTATTATGTTATCGGTGGGAGCTATATATAATTCCCCTTTTTTAACTTTGACTTTTATAACTGGGTAGTCTGGGAAATTTCTAAAAAATAATTCTGTGATCTGTGCCTCACTAATTCTCTGTCCATTTTTTGAAGTTATTCGTATTCCTTTTGCTTCTAGCAAGTTTAAAATGCTATTGATGGTAAGATCAACAAATAATAAGTAACGATCTTCCTCTCCAAAATTAAAACATATCCGATTGGGGGATCTTCCCAAACTAGTCACTTCGAAACTTAATGTGTTATCAATATGCAGACCCATAAGTTTAGAATCCGTACTAACTTTAGCAACAGTTTGTTCTGAAATTGGCGATGAAACAAACAGACCATGAAGCTTTCGCCATTTTCTTATGGCAATTGAATGTAGAAAATCATTAATGGATTCATTAAAATCAACAAGCAACTCTTTCTCCTTTAAAAAAAGCGGGGCGATTTGGTTTTGATTAGATAATTTGTCAATGCCTATTTGTTTAGCCTTATTTAAAATATCGTTAGGTATTTTAAATACTCCGACAGTATCTCGATCTTTAATTTGATCACGGGTTAAAAGTAATCGCTTATACTCGCCGTTCGATATTTCAGTCCATGGTTCTTTAGGTATAAAAGAATTTTCACAATAATAGGTAGTATTTCCCAACATAGTACCAGCACTTACAGCAATCCTTTTATCTTCAGCCAAAAGCTCTTCAACATAGATTTTAACTCTTTTAGAACTCATATTGTTTGTCTAATTTACTTTGAAAGATTCGAGCAATTCATCAAGTTCTGGGTCTTCAAGTTCTGCTTTTGATAAATTTAAATTAATAGCAGTCCTTACATCAATTTCTGAATATTTTTCAATTTGTAATTCATCAATACAAGCTACTGGCAATAAATCAATAATCCTGTTTTGGATATGTGTTATGAGTTTAATTAAGCCATCGCAATACACTGTCGTGTTATTAAACCCTGAAAGTGGATGATATCTGTGAGGCAAGTATCCGCCACCACATACATTTAAAATAGGACAAACACGACATTTTTTAGTAAGTGCATAGTGGCTATTTTGATACAATCTAATTAGCCTACTATTCAAGGCGTCGCTAATGGAATGGGTCTTAATATTTAATCCATCCTTAGTGAATCCATGCCCACAGGTTTTTAATGGATCTGTGGCTTCTAATCCTCCATCAGTTTCTATAACCAAAACATCGTTTTTACCTATTCCGGTTGCTTCAGTTCCTTGATCTGTACGTCCAATGATAAGATCAATTAAGTTTATAAAATTTCTTATGTTGGGTTTGTTGGTATCTTGATCGTTGTACCAATGATCAAAAAGTCTAATGAACCAATCGGCCATCCGAATAGGATCATTTTCTAAATCAAAGTTGTTTTTAACCGCTGTTAAATAATTAACATCTGGTAGTAGAATTCCATAAGAAGGTATATTTAGAGATTTTAGATTTTCATAAATTTCAATTGGGTCTTCTTCAATATTTAAAACACTTAAAACACCGCCTGATTTTGGGTTATTTTTTTGATATATTTTAATGCCCTTAACGACCTTTTCATATGACCCTCTCCCTTTATGGTCAACTCTATACATATCATGGGCATCTCTTGTCCCATCCATGCTAAACCCAACTTTAATCTTTAATTCTTTAAAAAGTTTACACCATTCATCATCTAATAGAGTTCCGTTCGTTTGCATCGAAAATCCAAGTTTCACACTATCAGGTATGATAGCCTTACATTTAGCCACTAAAAATCTATAAAGTTCTGGAGGTGCTAACAATGGCTCACCCCCATGAAAAGTTATTTCGAAATATTGCAAGTTATGTTCGACACAATGATCTGAAATCTTTTGAGCCATTGATTCTATTGTGTCGTAAGACATAAACTTTGGCTGTTTCAAAAATGTTTCATCACCTTGATTGTACATATAACAATACGTGCAATTCAAGTTACATCTGCTGGCTGTTTTTACAATTACATTTGAAATTCGCATAGATTGAAATGGAATGAAAGGCATTATATGTATTATATAATGCCTTTTAATTAATAATTAACCCCCAATAGGATCCATTGGATCAATTGTCTTCTCATACCTGATGTACTGTACAAATGTGCTTTGTGAGTACTGTTGAGTTGAGGTTGGAGCACCTTGACCATCAGCATAAGAAGAGAGATCGATATTCCCTTCTCTTAATTTACTAACAGCAGAAGCAATTGCTTTACTTCTTTCAGGGTTAGCTGAAAAACCTTTTTTCATTTTAACAGATTTGAATTAAAAAAAATGTTTACTTAATAAATATATTATATATGCTTTACCGTCTATTATACATACGGGGGTGATTTTCCACCCTATAGTATATCTAGGTTAGTAGCCCTGCCTTTAATAGCAGAATTGCTAAATCAGTTCTAGATTTTGTATTTGTTTTCCTGAAAATTCTTACTCTTATATTTTCAAGTGTATTTGGTGATATCTTCATTTGAGAAGCAATTTCCTTATACGGCTTATCGCTACTCATTAGAATAGCAGCTTCCAGTTCTCTAGCTGTCAAATCGAGAATCGATATTGTGTTTTTCTGATTATTGTTTTGCTTGTCAGCATTTTTCAATCCGATGGTATCGTTATAAGAATTATCTTCATTTAGTCGATTTATAACACCGAATAACTTCTCTGAAATATCGTCTTTGGAAATAAATGCAACAACCCCTAAGCGATACATTGAATCAATGTTAATTTTTTCTGCAAAAAATGAAATACACACCATTTTAATTTGCGAGAATTTTCTTCCAACATATTTGGCCAATTGATATCCGTTAATCCCAAGTGGCATATGAATGTCAAATAGAAGGATATCAGGTTGGATTCCATTTTCTAAAGCGGTGATCACTTCATTTCCACTACTGGCTTCAAAAATCACAGATAACTTGTCATTGTTTTCTAGAATCTTAATCAAGCCCTTTCGGAATATGGGATGGTCGTCACAAATCATGATTTTTGTCATAGTCAAAAAGGTGTTGCGAAATTTAATTCTACAGGTTCTTTATACAATACTTAAACTTCTACTGTTTTGCAGAATAGCTTAGCTCAATAAATATGCTACCTGCCACTTCCTTATTAGATAATATGGAAACCCATATTTGCTTTGTGCAACTGAGCCATATTTACAAAATGATAATTAACCCAATGGGTGATTGCCTCCATTTGATCAATTACTCACATTCTATTAAGTATAGGCATAGGGTAATCGCAATGATGAAATCGGGGAAATCGTGCTAACTCGAGATTTAATAGAAGTTCTTAACCGTAATTCGGCTCTATCGAAATTGAAATAACTTCAATATGGATATTGTCCTTCTTAAATAAGTTCTAATTAAATCATAATTGTCAATTAACCCGATTGTAATCATACACAATCAGTCTAGTTAATTGCTATATAGAAATAGTAGGGGGAAATATTTGTTATAGCAATGAGTTTATAATTTTTTATTTTCTCATGCGTCTTAATAGTAAAGCTCGTAAAAAAAATGATATATTGTGAATTAATTTAAAGGGGATACACCCGCATCAATTGATTCTGAATCTATTAATTACCCCATTTTATCTAAAATTTTCTGCATTAACTCAATTTTTTCTTTCTCACTTTTCACTAATGCTTCGTAGAGTTCAACAATTTTATCTATTGGGTTAAAATTTAGCACACAATTATTATTAATCGCAGAGGCATTGTCTCTAAAGTCAGTAAATGTGTTCGAAACAATGTTTATTGCTGCATCTTCATCAAAGTTCTTTATTGCATCTACTGGTACTTTCAACACTTTAGCCACTTGCGACAATAATTCTTCCTCAATTAGTTCTTTCTGCTCCAACAAAGAAATCTTACGCTGGTTCCAATCATCTCCTAGTTCAAGCGCCAAGGCTTCTTGTTTGACACCCAGCATTTCCCTAAAACGCTTTACATTTCGTCCTTGATGTATTGTCTTTTCCATGGTCTAAATCGTTTCAACAAATATACTAAAAGATCGACAGGTAAAATACCGGGGTAAATACCCCTCTTTTAGCTAAAATACCTACTTAGCAGATAGGATAGTCAACGTGCACTTGAGAACTTGGGTTAAAACGTACACCCATGAATGAGCGATTGAAACAGCAGATCATGACCCAATATCCCGAGTGGCATTACCAACCATTAAGGCTTACCGTAGCTGAAATAGAAGCTCCCCTGAGTGTGATTGGTCATTTTTTCGAATGCTATACGCTTCCACAAATCCGGGCTTGTTTGAAAGAAATGGTATTTGATGCGATTTGTATGGATGATAACGATGCGCCAAGTCATGTTACTACGCAGGATGACGTAGAAAAACTGATTGAAGCGGCATGGTTGATTCATCAAGAAGCAAAAACGAAAAGTTATAAAATTGGTAATGACAATACAGCTAGTAACCAGCTCATCCAGCAAGAAAGCGATATTGAAAGTGCGCAATACAAGATGATCCATGATTTTTTTGAATCTTTTACGCTTCCTCAAGCCAGAGGCTATCTATTGTCCACCCTTCAAGCTGCTGAAAGCGAGCATATCTGGAATAAATCAACACCCAATGATCTTTTGTTCTTTTTTGATCATTTTCATCAGTTATTATCAGCAATCTATGACCTGACAAGTAATGATGATATAATTCAGCAGGTAGTGTTGCCCAAATCAACTTGCAATCCTGATCTCACTCAATATCATCTGTATTGCGGAAACTATGACAAACCCAATCCTTGGGAGTATGTTCCACACTGGCTTAGTGCCAAAGAGTACCGTGATCCCTATAAAGCACTCAGAAAGATAACCAAAGAGCAATCATTAAAAGAATGGAAAGAGATTTTGCATTACCTATTGAACAATGCACTTGCGGCAAATAGTCTTGCTGAAATGGGAGTTCATCTTGAATTGATTCGAATTTCAGAATGCTTACAAAAGATGCTCGAAGCCTGTCACTTAATTCATGTAAGAGCTTTTGTAAATCCCAACGATCATGGAAATAAATAACAACAATCTATTGGATAGGGATCGGCAGTCTCTGGATTTGAAACAGCTGATTTCGCTAATCGAAAAAGTCATCCAACCTGATATTATCTACTTGTTAGGATCCGCTTTGAACAAGAAAATGAGTAAGAGCCTGTTCTGCCCTTCGGGATATGAGACGGAGCTAGGGGCTGATTATTTTATTCTTGTATTGGCAAGTAGTTTACATCAAAAATCAAGCATTCACTGGCAGGATCAAATTGAACAGGTTTGTTCTCCTGCTGTACCGGTTACTTGCATTGTTCTAGAGACAGCCACGTTCCATCACTGGCTGAAAACAGATCACCGTTTTGCGCGACTTGTGGCTCAGTCAGGAACAGTGATCTACAACCCTAAAAACATATTGTTTTCCCCCATAAGTGAATATGATCCAAGTGATGAAAGTTCAACGATAGAAAGGCAGTACCGAGCAGGTTTTTCGAAGGCCCAAGAATTTTTGGCCGGGGCTGATCTTTATGGGATCAGAAAACAATATTCACTCGCTTTATTGATGCTACATCAGGCAACAGAACAGGCTCTAGGAACGATGATTAAAATAGGGATGGGTTACTATTGTTGTTCGCACAATATCGAACGATTGTTGCGATATGCAAGTTGGGTGAATGGGAAGGTACATGAGGTATTTCCCATGTATACAGAGTCAGAAAAAAGGCTCTTTACACTACTTCAAAAAGCTTATATCGATAGCCGTTACAAAGACGATTATACAGTGAAATATCAGGATCTGCTGATTCTTACAGAAAGGGTCAAATTACTCATCGTAATTCTCGAGGAATGGGGTAAAAAGTAGGGACAATATTTCTGACACCTACCATAGTTCATTGATCATTTAATGGTTCGTTTAATATCTCTTCCATGGCTTTTTGTCCCTTTTTATTTTGCTTCAAATAATAGGTTTCCCATGCCCTTTGGTACTTGTTTATTTCTAGGTTTTTTGACACCCATTTATCTCCCAATAGATAAGCATATTTGGCAATACATAGCATTACCAACCAAAAGAAAATTCGTCCGAAAACAACCTTATAATAATTGACTGTTCCTTGTTCCGGGAAAAGTAAGATTCTGAACTCTCTTTTTACAGGTTTTGAATGACTCGACAATTGCTGTGTGATCGAGTTTAATCTTGTAAGAATAGCATCTTTATGTATATCCTGTTGCTTCTTTAATTTTTCGTCAAAATTTTGCAACAATTTGTTGTTATTTTCTATCAAAAGATTCGTTTGTTTCTGCTCGTCCAATATTTCAATGAGGACAGTTTCAATGATTTCTTTTTCCATATAATTTAAACTATTAGTGTTGAGATAAGGAACGTCTTTTCTGCATTAGCTGATGAGGAGTGTAATCATTATCTTTTTCAGGACGCAATAAAATTTCAAGAATAGAATCATGCTTTGAAGGGTTGGACTGTATCATTTCTATGGCTGCGTTTGACTGAGATATTTTAGGTTCTTTTCGAAGCCCATATTCTTTTTGAATCTGTTGGCGTATAGTGAGTTGCTTTAGAGCATGTGTTTGTTGTAATATTTTTTCAATGGTAGCTAAAGAATAACCTAAGTCACTTCCCTTTACGTACATCTTTTTTGAGTCCCGAAAAGCAATACCTCTGCCTTTAATTAGTTCATATCTTTTTGAACGCATTAAGCTTTCAAAATCAGGATAAGATTTGGCTTGCAATAATGAAATTCGGATGTCAGTTTTCATGGATTCTTTTCGACTATCTAAACGAGGAATGGTGTGGCTATTTTTTGGGAGGAAAGTTTTAGGACTTAACACCTGCCGGAGCTTATATTTTTCCTCCATTTGACGACAGTATGCTGCCATTTTTTTATAGTTATTGCTATCGATGAGCGTCTTCCCATCAAAGCCAATTCGATTCACCACCATATGCAAATGCATGTGATTAGTGTCGTTATGTGTTACAGCGATGTACTGGTTCTTTTCAAATCCTAAGGCTCGAGAGCAGTCTTCTGCGATCGCTATAAGGGTAGCATTTTCTGGTTTTTCACCGGGGGATAAACTTAAAATTACGTGCATGACTGGTTTAGCCAATTTGGGATTCAATGCGCGCACTTCATTGAACTGTTTGATAAGCTCTTTGTGATCTCCAAAACACTGGTTATAGTGGATCAATTCTGCTCGTTTTTGAGTGGGTAATTCAAGGTCACCACGCAGCTTATTTTCAAGTACGTAATTGATGCATCCACGAAAGGATTTTCCAATGATAATTTTACCGATCATTTCAGGTGATTTTTGATATCTAAAGCAAGCTGTTTTACCATGGTGCTTAGCTGTTGTAATTGTGCTCTTTCGAGTGCATTTAATTCATCCAATTGGTTTCTTTTTTTTGCGATTTGATTCATGTTGGCAGCAAGGTGATTAAGCGTTCCTGTAAACAGTAAAATCTCTTTGGGGAGGATGATTTTTGGTCTGTCAACTTTGCAGGACAGTCCAAGATTTCTTAAGAATTCAGAAACGGTTAAGCCAGTGAATTTTGCTTTTATCTGAATCGTTTTCTTTTCTAAAATGGAACATTTTACGCCAAGGAGTTGATTACGCTTAATAGGCTTGGCAGGTCTTCCTCCTTTATTTTTGTTAGCGTTTTGTCTCACGGTATCTGTACTCATCACTTCTGTTTTAAAATTTCAAGTATCACCTTTATGAATCCGCCTCTGGCGGATGAGTAAAGCCAGCGTTTCGGTTTAACCGAAACATAGCTGGCTCCTACAATTTTACAGTCGTCTCCCTAGCCTTTGAGATGGTCTATTGATTTCATATTCTTTGATCAGGTATTCATTCAAATCCTTGTGCTTACTGTAAAGCAGACTTTCATCTTTGTATCGACTACTCAGCTGCAACAGCTGTTGAGTAGTTGCCAATCCCATTTTATCCCGATCTAGGAATAGGTAGACCGATTGGAATTGTTCAAGTCTCGGTTTTATTTTTTCTAAAAAGCCAATAGAGTTCAAGACGAGAAAATTGGGCTGTTGATTTGTCAGTAAGGATAGTTTGCCATGATGGATAACTTGGAAAGAAAGGAAGTCGAAAAACCCTTCAAATACGCAAATCTTTTTAGCTTGATTATTACCCAACATGGTAATGTCTTTGGGGCTACTGCTCCCTTTAAAATCAGGGCTGCGTAATTCATACCCTCCGGCACTATTGGGAAAGCCAATTACGGTGTATTTTTTGTCGTATAAAAGGAAGTCAATTTCCTTGCAAAACCGACTTGCGATTTCTACAGGAATTTTTCGAGAATTCAAGTAATGAAATAAGACGGTTGATTGAATAGGTTTTCTCACATCCTGTATATGGATCTTTCCCTTTTCAACAGCTTCTATAATTGGGCTTTCTGCTTTAAGTGAAATTGGCTGGTGAAAAGAAAGTGTTTTTTGTCGGGTAAGCATATCCAAAAGTTCACTCACTGAACATTTGTGATACAGGATGCCAAAGTCTATCACATTCCCTCCTTTTGCAAGCCCAAAATCATACCAGATATTTAATCGCTTATTCACTTTAAATGAAGCGGTCTTTTCTTCCCTTAAAGGTGAACGGTACCAGTAGTCATTATTGCTGACTTTTTGAGGTCGATATCCCAACTTTAAGAGGTAGTCTAGTAAGTCTATTTTTTTCGCGTCTTTGGTCGATAATTTTTTCATACCCTTCATTTCGTTTTTTATACCTTAATTTGATAAAACCTATCCCATTGCTTTTAAAGTCTAGTATTCATACTTGTTTCTTCCTATCATGGAATGGGCATAACATTTACATGCTGTTAAAAACAGTAAAAGCAAGAACATAAAATTTATGATAACTAAGGTTATTCGTTATCTGGATGTATTAACTGCTGAATATCCTGCCACAGAAAAAACACCCTAGACCGTATTTTAAATGGTTTGAGTTTGCCATGTCGGATCCAGTCGTATATAGTGGGTTTGGTCACATTGAACAAAGCACAGACTTCCGCTATTTTATAGAGGGGTTTATAGGTCATGCCTGCTGTTTGATAAGAGGGGGATTCCGTTTTTTGTTTTTCAAGTTGGGTCACTTCTTCTCGGATAATCTGTCGAATCGATTGCCAGAACTTTTCCGGTTCATAGGGGAACAACATGGGGGTTGGTTGCATGCTACTGCTTACATTTTCTTTCATCACTATTCATTTTAGGAGTGCAACCTACTAGAACTAGTAAATGAAAAGAAGCTAAGTATACTTAAACTTTGAAGTGAGACGTTTATACGTCAATCAATGCATATTGGAGCTATTATGTTCGGTTTCTTGCCTAATGGTTGTCAAGTATCTCAAGTAAAAATCAGATCGCGAAAGTGAAGTGCTTTTTTTGAGAACTAGGTGGTCTGTATACTTTCCGATAAAAAATATCCTCTACAAATATGATTATTTATCATATTTTTCGTTCGTAAAATAATAAATCACCACTTTTGGATGTTTATATTGTGGGAAGAAAGTCTTACCAATAATCGGTAATTTTGCAATATGGCAGCAGCGGACCAAATTAAGAGCCTGATCAAATCTTTTGGGGAAGCGGATGAAGCCCGTTTTTATGCTACCGCTATGCAGATTGCTGCTGGTGAGGCAAGGAGCGGACATACTGCGCTTGCCGAGGAGCTGAAAAAATTGATCGACCAGGCCAAATTAGGGCGAAATACTGCACTCGGTGTTGTAAAAAGTCTTCCAGTAAGTGCCTCACAAAGGGAATTAGGGGATCTGCTCGAGCTTATACATCCGTCTGAAAAATTAAAGGAGATGGTCCTTGCCCCAAACCTATCAAAATCTTTAAAAAGAGTTCTTGACGAACAAAAGAAAATTGAGATTCTAAGAAAGAATAACTTGTTTCCCAGAAAAAAACTGCTTTTTATAGGTCCACCAGGATGTGGCAAAACTATGTCTGCAAGGGTTCTTGCAAGCGAACTTGCTATTCCTCTTTTTATCATACGTCTTGATGGTCTCATTAGTAGGTATATGGGTGAGTCAATAGCCAAACTGAGACTGATTTTCGATTCTATGAAACAATTTCGCGCAGTTTATTTATTCGACGAATTTGATAGTATCGGGACCACCCGTTCGCAGGGAAATGAAGTGGGAGAAATTAAACGGGTGCTCAATGCGTTTCTTATGCAGATTGAAAAAGATAGCTCGAACAGTCTTATCATAGCGGCAACCAACTATCCAGATTCGCTAGACAAAGCTTTATTTAGACGATTTGACGATATTATTCAATACCCCCTCCCCACGGTTGAAGAGATATACAAATTATTCAAAAAGGAGTTTTTCGATTTTAAGCTTTCTAAGAAATTCGACCTTCACCGTATCGCTGCACATTCAGATGGATTAAGTTATGCAGATATTCATCGTATCTGTGCAGACACGATCAAAGATTTTTTGGTTTATGGTGCCGAAGAAGCTTCTGAAGAAAAGCTGATCAATTATGCTCTTATGCGTAAGCAACCTTACTAATCTACATGCCTTTATTCAATCACATTTTACTTCCCGGCAGTACCGAAACGCTCCCATTTACAAGTGTAAATCAGGGAAGGACGAAAGTTGTGCCTCGAACAGATCTTGACCCGGCAGTTCATGGACCCGCTTTAAAAAAAGAATTCACTAATGCCGTTACAGAATTTACAGAAGGTGAAGACATGGATTTTGTGTACCTCGTCTTTAAATCACCAAAAGATTTTCTGCTTGATCTTGAGAAGTTAGACAAGAATCAATGTCGCCTAGCATCCCATCGTTTGATTTCAGAAACAGATGATGGAGGTAATGCACATAAAATATATGAAGCAACGGTTTCCTTAAATAAAAAGGCAATCAGTAAATTTTTGAAGAAATTAAAGGAGTATGCAGAAGAACGGACTCCGATAACTTATGAAAAAGACGGCATAACAGTTAAAGGTGGAAATAAACCACTGCATAATTCTCTTTTTGCAAATATTGATCAAATCAGAGCAGCTACTCTTAGAAGTTTCTGGCAGGAGCCTGAACTTTTATTTCCAGAGTTGAATGAAAGCGTCTGGTGGGAGGTTTGGTTCAGCCGTTCGGATGAAACTCCGTCAAATGAATTGGTTCCCATACTCGATCAACTCGTCGAAGCAGGAATCCAGATTGGAGAGAAAAGTCTTGTTTTTCCAGAAAATATTGTGTTACTTATTAAAGGAACACCTAAGCAGCTCAGTTCTTCCTTGCTCTACACCGATGCACTATCTGAACTCAGGAAGCCTCGTGAAACCGCCGACTTTTTTACAGGTATGGATAGAACAGAACAGGCAGGATGGATCGATGACCTTGTTGCAAGAGTTGATCACAGAGGAGAAGAACATGCTGTTTCCGTGTGTCTATTAGATACAGGGGTAAACATTCTCAATCCTTTACTTAGTCCATTGATTCCTGAAACACATCTTGATACTGTCAATCCTGCATGGTCAAAAATGGATACACACGTGGAGGGGCATGGAACTATGATGGCTGGAGTCGCCTTGTATGGAGATTTGATAGAGCCTATGTCATCCGCAAACCCGGTGCAGATATTGCACCACTTAGAAAGTATTAAACTAATCGAACGTAATCACCCACACGCCCCAGAAAATTATGGTTCAATAACAATTGAAGCAGTGAATCGAGCTGCCGTAATGCACGCAGGATTTAAAAGGATGGTTTGTATGGCGGTAACTACGAAAGGTAAACACTACGGGAGACCATCAGCATGGTCGGCAGCTATTGATCAAATTGTTTATGGAGACCCTGAAAATCTCAACACCAATCTTTTATTTTTTATTTCTTCCGGCAATACACCTATTGAAGTTCGCAAGTATTACCCTTTAAGCAACAAAGATCATACAGTCGAAGATCCTGCCCAATCATTCAATTCAATCACGGTAGGGGCATATACACTAAAAGATCAGATTGATCCACTTAAATATCCTCAAACTACAGCCCTTGCACCCAGGGGAGGAATGTCCCCTTGCAATACAACCTCGCATGAATGGGATTCCGACTGGTGCAAGAAACCCGATATTGTATTCGAGGGTGGAAATCAGGGATTGCTTGATGGCGAAGCAAACGATCCTGAATCGTTACAGTTACTCACTACAGCCAAAGGTGGAATCGGAAGACCTTGGTTGAAAACTTTTTCTGAAACCAGTGCTTCAACTGCACTTGCTGCACGTTTCGCAGCAGAACTATATTGTTATTATCCAGCGCTCTGGCCGGAAACCATCAGAGGGTTATTGATACATTCTGCGGATTGGACATCTGCTATGTTACAAAACCGTTCTATTGAAGAATTATCTGCAGATGATAAGGAAAAGCTTTTTTCAACAGTAGGCTACGGCGTTCCGAATATGCAACGTGCCCGTTACAGCGCTAACAATTCGCTTTCTCTGATCGCACAACGGACATTACACCCATTTAAGTATGAAAAGTCTGTTGTTAAATCAGATGAATTTCATCTTTTTGACCTGCCCTGGCCGAAAGATATACTCGCAGGATTATTCGATACAATCGTGACCTTCAAAATTACACTTTCATATTTTATCGAACCAAATCCTGGGACAAGGCAGCTTGAAAAATCAGCAAGTTACCGTAGCCATGGATTACGGTTTAAGATGATCGATGCGCAGGAAGGAATTGAAAAGTTTAAGGGTCGAGTGAGTGCTAGCATGCGAGAAAAGAATGCAGAACAACCTTTTCAAAACGAAGGACAGGAACATTGGATTCTTGGTGAAAGAATTCGAAATAAAGGTTCGATCCACAAGGATATCTGGAAAGGAACTGCTGTGGATTTGGCAGAAAGAAACAAAATTGCAGTTTACCCTATTGGAGGATGGTGGAAGACTAGAAAAAAGCATAAGCGTTACATTCAAAACATATCATATAGCCTTGTAATAACTATCGAAACTCCTTCGGAGGAAACAGATATTTATACTCCTGTTGCACAGCTCATTGAAATTTGATGTTTGCATTTGAGGGTCTTAGGGTTTTTGCGCGATGAAAATAATTAGAAAAAAATTTGAGAGTGTGGCGCTATGTCTGTTAGTGGATGTGACGGATGGCAAGTTTATTATACTGCTCTTGAAGTTTAACATGTCATCCCGTTAGGCGGCTCCGAATTTTGTTACGATACATTTACAGTAAGTTTATCAATTGTAAGTTCCAGCTTCTTCCAAAATCCTGTGACTAAATCTGGCAGCATTTCATTAAACTTTTCTTCATTATTGAAAAAACGGGTTCTGTTTTTATATGAATCGAAATTGCCCTTAGTGTTATCAGGAACAAGAATGAATTTTTCAACCATGATATTCTTCTCGAAAACCTGATGCACCTTCGGTTTGTTTTC
Source organism: Sediminibacterium sp. (assembly GCF_051861365.1). Lineage (NCBI taxonomy): Bacteria > Pseudomonadati > Bacteroidota > Chitinophagia > Chitinophagales > Chitinophagaceae > Sediminibacterium > Sediminibacterium sp. The sequence continues at coordinate 44,495 of NZ_JBHYCW010000025.1, forward strand.
AAAGGATGCGTTGTGAATTATTTCGTTTCTGAAACTCAGAATCAGTTTAATATCGTCTGTTCTTTCAAATAAGGTGTTTTCAAAACTGATTTCTCTAATCTTCTTTGCATCGCCATATAAAATACTGTTTGATTTCATGCGAGGGTAATCCGAATAATCGGTCGGTATGTTAGCGAATTCTACAAAAACTTTAGTGATGAAATCAAGCTGACTTGCAAGATTGATGAACAAGTGATTGATCCTTGAAAAAATACCTGTGACAAGCATTCCTGATGCAATCGTTACCATATCGGGTTCCATTGGCTTATCAGAAAGCATAAAAGAATTTTCATTCAATGCTTTATAAAAATCGCAGAAAAGTATTTTCGATTCAACCACTAAATTTTGCAGGGAACCGACAAGGTTGCGGAAGTCGTAATAATAAAGCAGTTTGTGTGTCGATTCAGATTTGTCAGTCTTTACCCAGTTTTCAAACTCTGTTTTTGACACCTTAATATCCGAATCAATCCCTGCATAGGGAAGGGCCATAGAAGTGGCGGATAGCATTTCATAAAATCGTTGAACACTGCCAAACATTTTGTCCGCAAGACGGTGCGTAATGCCAATCAACTTAAAGTCAAGTTCGGATGTATTATCGTTCGCAGTAATCCAAAAGTTGTTTCTCCATTCGGATACAACAGAACCTGGTTTAGGTTCGTTTGACGGGATACCATTAATGTTATAGAATTTGGTCATGGTGCATGTTGAACAGTGCTAAATCTATAAACGAAATATTAGGTGGCAAAGTATTGTAGTGGATGGTAAGTATTGGTAACTTTATATAATGCCTCCATTACGCAAGCCTTGGACCAAATACCGGATAACAGATGATAACCGTGAGCGAACGGATGAGGTGTCGCATGCAGCCCATATTCTGCCTGCTCTTAGAATTATCCGTGACAGAAAGTTGAAAACTGGCTTGGTAACTGAGAGTGTCGTTTTAAAGGAAGAGCGAATTTTAGCCACCTGGTTTTCTCCTAATAGCTGGTTCAACGGATCTCGATATGGTCATGTGTGTTTTTATTATCAGATCGAAAACCTGCTAAAACGGAAACACATGTACTGGGTGGAAGATATGCCGTATCTAACTACCGCCTGCCGCTTACTGGTGACTGCAAATAACTATGATGGCTTACTGAAACGATACGATCCTGCAACGGATGATGGGCCATTCACTTTCGAGGATGATAAATATTTCTGGAACAATAAGGTGAGCTTACAATTAATGTTTGATAGTGCAGTCTCCACCAAGCGCTGCAGCAAGATTGTCCTTACAAAGCATCATTCCCGGTTTTGCTGTCTTGAAAACACCTGCACTGAGAAGGAAAAGGGAATGGCGAAATTTAAAGTTGCGCAATTGCTCCTATCCTATGTGATGGCGAATGATTTTGAATTCGATCCCAATCTATTCTCTTTCGAAGCCAAAGGCATGGGTAAAACCAAGATTAAGCCACAGGCTGTTCTGGAAGAAGGTGTTAATCATATTCTAGCTATCGGCAGCCGAGTAATTTATCAAAATATTTTAGCTGAAGAAGATGAAGACACAATTGATCTGATCACAAAGGCGGCCATGATACATCTTGCCAATAGCGATACGGCTTCTTTTAAAAAGGTAATCAGTATTTTCGATTCTTATAAAACTTTTGAAAACTCCTTTTTATATCTCGTATTTCAACGTTTTGGATTGAGTTCTATTGAACAGTTTAAAGAGTAGACTAAAGCATTTACGCATTTTCAGCCTCGTCAATCTCTGTGTGAAAATAGTAGGCAAGACATAGCTGGTATTTCTCATTTAGTTTCAGTTCTATTTGCCCACCATCAAAAGTCCATGTTCTTCCAGTCCATTCTTTGGCAGGCAATTCTTCATCACCGAGCGGTCCTTTTCCATAATGATCGGGACCCAACTCCATTAACAGATAATGCAAAACTCTTCTTATCTCCATGATAAGACTAGATTTACTTAAATTCAGTAAGGAATTTGAAAAGAAGAAATAATCGCCTTCTACGCTGTCATTTATCCGTGTAAATGTGTCAAAGAGGCCCAAATACATTTGCGGCAGACGAAACATTGCACCCATGCGATTTTCTTCTTCAGACACATCCAGCACTTCAAGATCTTTCCTTGATGCCGCCTGCATCAACTCCCTTATTGTATCCGGTTTCGGCTGATCATGTTCAAGAAAATCCATGAACTCGGCAAGGTTCATTATACGGGTTTTTATATCCCAGAGTGCATACATCACTCTCGTTTTGTTATTGAAATCAACATCTTCACTCACAACGATATCGCATAAGCCTCCAAAATAGCCGTGTCTGCTATCGTTGATAAGATTCATGAGCTTTTGCTTTTTGGGTTTGCCTTTTACGATCCCGAATATTTCAAGTCCCTGATGCATATTCATGAACATCTCGTATCTCGTTTTATTTTCACCTTCTTTCAGCCATATTGTAGAAAAAGAGTCTAAGAAAGCCTGCTTATCAGTTATGGAGTTTCCATCATATCCTTTAATCCCCAGACCGGCATATACATAATCAAGGTGAGATTGAGAATGCAAGTATTGCAGCATCTCTTTAAATTTCTTTTGTTGCTCAGTCAACTCAAATGTGAACCCTGTAAAAATGACCATAAAATCCCAAGCTGTTGCCGGCTCGGTTAACATTGCCAAAAGAGACTCTGGAATAGTACCGCGTATTTTTTCTAAATCTTCGCCAGTCGGCACAACAAAAGGAATAGATTGAAAAATTGGCTTCATCAACGCGAACACACTTTCATCGTCTTCTAAAAAATTTGCTGCAACTGGTGTCCAGTCAAAACTATCATAGTGTTGCCGAGGTGTCCACGGCCGCATTTTGGTTTGCTGATCAAAAATCCAGCAGTGATCGCCTACGATCTGTTCCATAAACTCCATATCAGTCAGCTTTTGATCCGTCAAATCGCGAATCAGATCATAACTATGCGCTTCGGAAAAAAAATAAAAGTTTCGCACCCGGTCTTCTACAATGCGAGACAGGAAACCTTGATTTTCAGGCTTTTTAAGCTGTTGAAGGGTGGATGAATCGAGATAAATTCTCATATTCTTTTCTTTTTAGGATGTTTCTGACGATCTAGTCTCCATGGTACGGTTATATTTGAACACTAATATGCAAAACAACATCGAAAATACACAGCCCGAATTTCCCCTGACAGCAAAAATTCATGATCTGCTTAACAAAAGCAAGTATGAAGAGGCCAGGGAAGTTATCAATACGAGATTGAAAGACTTTTCGGTGGAAACAGCATTGACCATCGAACAGTTAGAATATTACGGCTGTTTAGTGGACCTGGGATGTGAAAGCAATAACGAACAAGACCTTACAAATGCCATTTCCTTCCTCGAAGCCAACCAAACCAGCATTCAACAGATTACGGGAGAATCCTCTTACTATTACAACCTTGCTAATGCGAAGCATGGCCTAGACAAAATCTTCTGGCAAAACAATCCCGGTGTAAAACCAATCGAGACAGGGAAAGAAAGATTTCAGGAAGCAATCAACCTGTATTGGCAGGCTTTCAAGACTGCAGACCGGCAAAATGAAACACTGTATGTGCAGGTGCTTATCAATCTTTCCAATGCACTTACTTACGTGAGCCGGATAATCGAAGCGATTCAGTTTCTGGATGTAGCACTTAATGCTTTTCCTAATCACCCGAATGCACTGCTCTCAAGAGGTGACGCGCTATACTATCTATGTAACTATTTTAACAGCAACGTTACTCTATCTCTTTATCAGCAGATATACATTAACAACGTACAGGTTCAAAAAGGGTTAAAAAAATGGCTTAAATTCAATTTTGTTCACTAAATTTGAATGTTCACTGAAAATGAACAGTTAAGATGAATGAACAAGAAATTATAGAGACAGCCCTCGCCAACCTAGAGGAACATACAGGTATAAAAGGGAAATTCATGCCCCCTATAGACAGGAATAAAGGTGATGGAGAGGTTGAACTGACGCTCGTGGAAACAAAGCAAAGGCTTAAGGTGGAGATCAAGGGAGAAGTGAAGCCCTACCAGTTGCCAAATATTATAAAACAGGCAGCTGGAAAGCCCTTTTTATTGGTCGCCCAGAAGTTATATGGAGCGACAAAGGCAACATTGCGGGAAAAAAAGATCAATTACCTGGATATAGCAGGGAACATTTATTACAAGCACGGGGTATATCTAATACAGGTTGAAGGCAATAAAACGGGGGATGAAAACAAAGTGGCAACCAACCGCGCGTTCACAAAAACGGGCTTAAAAGCTGTCTTTCATTTCCTGCTGGATGAACTCGCGCTTAACAGGCCATACCGGGAAACTGCTCTTATGACGGGAGTTGCATTAGGTAATATTGGTAAGATAGTAGAAGGCCTAAAGGAGGCTGGTTTTATTTTGCAAATGACTGACAGGACCTGTGTACTGAAAAATAAAAAGGGTTTACTGGACAGATGGATCGCAGGTTACCGAGAAACACTAAAACCCAACCTCCATATTGGAAATTTTAAACTGCCACCCGACACCACTACTGCAACTTTGAAGGATCGGATAGGAAGGGATGCTAAAAATACACTCGGTGGTGAACCCGCGGCAGAAATCATGACCGGACACTTACGACCGGAGATTTATACTTTTTATACAGATCTCACCAAACCAGAACTCATAAAAGGTGCCAGGCTGATCCCTGATCCGAATGGCAAAATACAGGTGTTCAAAAAATTCTGGAAGAAGGATTATCCGGTGACAATGGGTGAATATATCGCTCACCCTTTACTAATCTATGCAGACCTTGTGATTACTGATGATCCAAGATGTATAGAAACTGCGCAAATGATTTATGACCAATACCTTAAAAATGAATTTGAGCAACGTTAGGGAAGGTGCATTAAAAGAAGTGTACGATGCAGTGGAAGAAGCTTTCAAGGCCTTGGGGATCGATTATTACCTGATTGGCGCGATAGCGCGGGACACTTGGTATGCCCGCGCAAAAAAGGAGCCCCGCAAAACATTTGATGTGGATTTCGCAGCCCTTGTAGGCAGCAACGCGGAATATGAACAGGTGAAACAATATCTAAAGGATCACAAGCAATATCAGGAAACAAAAGGAAATGCTTTTGTAATGATCGCTCCTTCGGGAATGCAGGTGGATATACTGCCATTCGGGGAAATTGAGATAGACGATGACATACGACTCGAAGGCAATGGGTTAACGACTATCAAAGTCAACGGCTTTAAAGAAGTATATGACAACGGTACGCAAAGTGTTGAGATGGATACGGGGCATACCTTTCAAGTAGCTACCCTTTCAGCAATTGTGATGCTGAAACTTATTTCATACGATGACAGACCTGAGCAAAGACTCAAAGATGCCGGCGATATTGGTAATATTATCATTCATTTTGTTGACCTAGAACCAGACCTCATTTATGCTGAGGAGAATCTGGATTTGTATACAGGTGATGATCCTAATTTTGAAATGTTCAGCATGCAAGGTATAAGCGCAGTTATCATTGGAAGAGAAATAAAAAAAATTATTGAAGGAAATGAAAATCTACTGAACAGAATCCAAGCGATCCTTGTCGATAAAACCGAGAAGCAGGAAAACAGCCCATTTGTGCGCAGGATGGCGGATGAAACTGGTTCGACTGTAGCCGAAGTTATGGATTGGATTGTGGGACTTAAAAAGGGAATGGAAATAGGATAGATTATCCAGATTATTTACAGATAAAAAAACTTAGGCGTTAAAAAATGAAGCTTCCAATTCCTTTAGTTTTTCAATTCCCGCATTAAATTCTAATGCTTCTAAATATTCATAGGTCTCTGCAAACCGGTTTCGAATTTCTGTTATTTTTCTTTCTGACATATTTTTTCTTTTGGCTGTTCCCAAAATCAGTTCTAGATTCTTTTTCAAACTCCCGGAATCAACGCCATATAACTTTCTAAGAAGGTTGGCTGAGTAGTCATCGCATGAAATTTGATTAAGATTATTTGTTTTAGTCAAGACATAAAAGAATAGTGCCAATGAAAAATTGGATAACTGGACATGCCGACATTTTTCGATCTGTTCAAGTTGTTTTTTTTCATACGCTTCTTTAACAGTTTCAAGAAGGGGTAGGTAGGTTGAATTGAATTTGGGGCGGTACTGAAATAGGTACAATCCTAAATAAGCAAGTGGACCTACAAAAAAAAGACTTGCTATTAATACATCAGGCTGTTTATTTTCTCTTAATATCAAAGTGATTCCTACAGACAAACCAAATAGTATTGCAAAATGCTCAAGTACATCTGTATACCAATAGCGGGATATCAGTTGCTGACGGGTTGCATTGGTACTCCAGTTGTCTATTTCAGACAGTCTCTTGTGATGGGTTTGAGAAAACTGTAAACTGATTTGTTGAGCTTGCAGGTGTGTATCAAATGTAAGAAAGGCAATCGCTCTGTTCATAAAGTCTTTCATCACTTATCCTTTCTTTAAAATTACAATAGGCTACTAAAAACTTATATAAACTTTGGTATAAAAAAATGCAAAAAAGTATTTCTGTTTATTTATCTTTATCGAAATAGATAGTTCTTATAAAAAAGAAAGAATTGCGAACGTAATTCGTGGAGTCGGTATTTTGCAGCACTTAATAAATTGATAATCAATGGAGGAAATAGATAGTTCAAATCCCTTCCTCTCTGCAATAACAAAAGTCAACTGCATTCAAATTCATTCAAAACCATGATTTACATGGTTTTTTCCTTTTCTGACCTATCAAATTCACCATTCTACCTCAAAATTATCTGTCTTAATCATTGTCCTTTTTGCTCTGAAAAATTAGTCAACGATTTCCTGTTAAAGTATTGGTTATTAGTCTATTATTGAGTATCTTTTGTACACTACAAACCTTAATCGTTGTCTGTGAAATCTGCAATAATTAGCCGAAATACATTTTCAATTTTGTTCTTTATCCATCGAGGAAAAACAAACAAAGAAAAACACCATCCAATTTATTGCCGCCTGACTGTACAGGGCAAATCAAACGAGTTCTCAACTCAAATTTGGGTAAACAATGAAAAATGGAATCCAACTACTCATAAAATTCTCGGAAAGAATGAATTTTCCAAAACGGCTAATCAAACATTAGAGAACCTCAAAACAAATATTTTAAATATCCGAACAGATTTACAATCTAAGGGGCATCATATTACTTCTGAAATCGTCATCAATACTTTACTAGGGAAAATCGAGAAGAAATATACATTACTTGAACTTCTTGAATACTTTAATGAAAAGCGTGTTAAACCATTAATAGGAAAAAGTTATGCTGCCGGAACATATGAGCGTTACAAAACCTCAAAAAGCCATGTATCAGATTTTATAACCTACTCCCGTAAAAACACTAATCTATTTCTAACAGACCTAAACTTTGCTTTCGCTACTGAATACGAGTTTTATTTAAAAACGATCAAAAAGTGTTCTCATAATACCGCATTGAAATACATTAAAAACCTGAAAGCAGTTATAAATTTTGCGGTACAAAATGAATGGTTAAGTAGAAATCCTTTTGAAAAGTATAAGGGAAAGTTAGAGCGAGTTGATAAAGAGTACTTAACTGAGCATGAGTTAAACACTGTTCGTGTTAAAGAATTTTCAACGACACGACTAAGCGAAATTAGAGATGTGTTTGTTTTTTGTTGCTATACAGGATTGTCGTATTCCGATGTTGCTAAACTGAATAAAAATAATATTGTTATTGGAGTCAATGGTGAACCCAAAATTTCAATTAAAAGAACAAAAACTGAGGTTACCGCTAATATCCCTCTATTATCAATTGCTTTGGATATTTTAAAAAAGTATGAGTACGATGAGTATTGTATTTACAATAATAAATTACTGCCTGTTAAAAGCAATCAAAAGTATAATGAATACCTAAAGGATATTAGCGATTTATGTCGATTGAATAAAAAAATCACTTCACACACTGCCAGACACACATTTGCAACTTTAATGTTAACGAAAGGAGCGAGTATTGAATCAGTTAGTTCTATGCTTGGTCATACAAATATCAAAACGACACAGATATATGGTAAAATTCTGCAAGAAAAAGTATCTGTAGAAATGTTGCGTATTGAAAATCAATTAAGGGCTGTATAAATGGCAGTTTAGTTACATTTTCTTAGTTCAATTAGTCGTTGCTATTTTTTCCATTTCGGATATCGATTAATATTCAGTTTTGAAATACTCGAATTTTCAATTCCCCGATAAATACTTATTAATGTGCGAATTGTCAATAGTGGTTGGGCGGGTAAAAAGTTCTTTACACTTTTTGTAGGCTCCCCCAAAAAGTTGTCCATTCTTGGTTAGAGTTAACGGGAAAAAGCTTGTTAATTTTAAACTTTGAAAG
>NZ_JBHYCW010000026.1:0-49941 GCF_051861365.1 Sediminibacterium sp.
ACTGTATTGGATAGCTCTAATCCAACAATCACAGACATCCGGTATCAAAAATAAATTTTCTCCGGACAGCAATGGCTGCAAGCTACACGCTGCAAACCTTCATGCAATCGGATCTCTTTTATTGTTTCCTGCACCTTGACACTTTCTTGTTCCCTGTTCCTTGTTTCTTATTTCCTATTCCTCTGTTTTGTACTTTTGCCCGAATGGGACAGAAAAAGTTGATACGATTTGAAGCCATCAAAGGGTTTGATAATGTGCTGGAGTATCCGGAAGGGATGCAAGGTAAATGGAATGAGTTTTTTAAGAATGATCATGCTATTACCGTTGAACTGGCTTGTGGTAAAGGAGAATATGCTGTTGGACTTGGGCGTATGTATCCCGATCGAAATTTTATTGGAATTGATATCAAAGGCAACCGTATTTGGCGAGGAGCAAAAACGGCTTTGGATGAAGGACTAGATAATGTTGCATTCATCCGCTCTCACATGGATAAAATCACGAACTATTTTCAAGTGGGAGAAGTATCTGAAATATGGATTACATTTCCCGATCCTCAATTGCGTATTTCTCGGGCTAAGAAAAGATTAACCCATCCTAAGTTTCTTCGACTATACCAACAGATTTTATCACCCGGCGGATTGGTTCATTTGAAAACCGATAGTCCGGATTTGTATCAGTTTACTTTATTGGTGATACAACTATATGGATTGACATTACTAGAACAGTCTGATAATATCTACGCTCAACCCCATATAAAACCGGAATTGTGTATCAAAACGCATTATGAAGGCCTAGACATTGCACAAAGTAATCGGATTCATTATCTATGTTTTAGATTAGACAAGGAATTACCTTTAGAGACTGATACGATTTTAAAAAGCCACCTGCATGAACCGGCAACTGATAGAGGGTAAAGATTTTTATTACGATGAACATGGTTATGTCGTGTTCACAGAAGCTTACCATATAAGTAAGGGGTATTGTTGTGGACATGGGTGTAGGCATTGTCCGTTTGACTATGAATCAGTACCCGAACCCCGTCGCTCAGAATTACTCGCTCAAAAACAAAAAGCGACTGAGCCAAAAGCGTAAATTGCCTGTATAAATTTTATACAGGTGCCACCAAAAAAATCAACTGAAAAACCCAGGACTGTATTACCATCCGGCAGTAAAGATGTTTCTTTCTTTGAACAGGTATATGATGTGGTTCGACAAATACCTAAAGGGCGTATCACTTCTTATGGTGCTATTGCTGCTTTCTTGGGCACTAAAATGAGCGCCAGGATGGTGGGCTGGGCGATGAATGGATCTTTCCACGTAAAACCAAAAGTACCTGCACATCGTGTTGTGAACAGAAACGGTATGCTCAGTGGGAAAGCGCATTTTGCTACACCCACATTGATGGAAGAATTATTAGCCAAAGAGAAGATCAAAGTGAAAGATGATATGATCGTTGACTTTGAAAAAAAGTTTTGGGATCCGGCAGTAGAAATTGGTTTATAAGCCGCAAGCTTCACGCTGTAAGCCACAAGGTGTTTGTAAAACAATACTGTTTCGAATCAATCACTTGCGGCTTGAAGCTTGTAGCTTATGGCTCATAGCTTAAGTATAGTAAGGACTAATCATCCAATACACAACCGGACCCGTTACAGCTACATAGAACCATAACGGCCAAGTGATCTTCGCGATTTCTTTGTGTTGTGCATATTCACCGGTGAGACCTCTGTAAGCAGTGAATAGAATAAAAGGAAGAATGACTGCTGCTAAAAAAATATGGGTGACCAGAATGATATAGTAGACTATTCGCATACTACCCACCGCTAGTTTTTCTGCTTCACTTACCAAGCCGTCGTGATCTGAATCACCGAATTTGGCTTCTCCTGCTAACAGATGATGTGCAATATAAGATACCAGAAAAGCTACTGATAGTAATAAAGCCAACATCATGATTCGCTTATGCAATGCATAGCTCTTCTGCTTTACTGCAACCAATGCGGCTACCAATAAAACGGCAATGGAAGCATTGATGAATGCATTGATCTTCGCAAAAATATGTACATCGAAATTTACACTGATATCCAGTTTAACTCTGCCAAGTACTACAACCGCTGTAAATACTACAACAGAGAATATACCGATGAGCCAGCGGGCTTGTTTATCGTTTTTGGGGAGAGAGGGTTCTAGCATAATGTTTAGTTTATTGCCAATGTCCGAAGGACTCCTTCGGAGAATACACAGAATAACACTGAATCATTCTAAAAGTTTATCCATTTATTTTACGTCTGCTTCTCATGTACAGCACAAAGAAAATAACTGCTAATACAATGATCAACCACAACCAGCTTAGGTCAATGATCTGCATGAATACAGTGCTCTTTTTCTTTTTATCTTTTTCCAGCATCAGAAATCCAATATCTCTCGCCAGTTTTGAGAGTGAGGTTGAATCCAATCCGTTGTAATATCCTCTTACATAGCGGTCTTTATCCAAGAGTACAAATCTTGTGGTATGTACGAAATCAGGACTCATCGGTTCTTCGCTAAACTTGTCTACTTTTAGTTCTTCATATGCAAAACGATATATGGAATCTTTACTCCCAGTCAGCATCCACCAATTATCGTGGTTTACACCAAAGCGATCTGCATAATCTTTTAATACACTTACAGAATCGTGTTCCGGATCTACTGTAAAAGAAACAAATTGTACAATGGAAGTATCGATCTTATTGCGAACATTGCCACCTTTCAAAAACGACTGTTGCAGCTTTGACATGTTTCTGGTGAGTCCCGGGCAAATGCTTCTGCAACTGGTGAAGAAGAAATCAACCACCATGATCTTACCTTGCTTATCATACAAACTCACTGTTTCGCCGAGATGATTCTGCAAAGTAATGTTAGATGTCTTGTGCCAAACGCTATCCGTGATCATCTTACCTTTCTCTACCCTCGTGACAACGGTATCCAGTAAATATTTACGTGGCATATCCACGGCTGACTCACTGGCATATTTCAGGATCAGGTAACAAAGAATGGGAATGAACACCGCTACCAACAAACCAAGTATCGCTTTCTTATTCATATTGAGAAGTATAAAAAAACCATCGCCAAAACAGCGATGGTTTGAACAGTAATAAGGTTATAACAAGTATCTCTTAGTGTTTGTTTTCCACCGCACCTTCACTCTTATGCGTAGAATCTGCATGGGCACCTGCTGCAGCGCCATGTGATCCATGTTCTTTCTTCTCTACTTTGATGGTGCTTTGCTCTTTGAAATAAGGATCGTATGTATTACGTAAATTTCTGAAAGAGTTACCATCTGCTAGGAAAGCGATGATAAACCAGATAAACAAAGCCAAAGGAACCACGATCGTCATGATCAGATTTTTGATCTCATGTTTCAGGTGCATGAAATATCCAACGATATAAAATGCTTTTGCTAACATCAGAATGATGATGGCACCTTTAATAGCAAGAATCAAACCTTTGTTTTCCATACCAATCATCCAAAAACCAAGTGCCAGTTCAATGATGGTTAAAACAGAAAGTATGATAGTTACTTTTTTGATCTCACTGGTACCGCCGCCATGTGTTTCTTCGTGACCTACTGAATGTGACATATCAATATCTTAATTAAATGAACGAATGTTTGATTAAACCAGATAAAAACAAGTGAATACGAATACCCAAACCAGATCTACAAAGTGCCAGTACAATCCGGCTTTTTCAATCATCAGGTAATGTCCACGCTGTTCAAATTTATCCATCAGTGTCATGATCAACATCACGATGTTGATGATCACTCCGGAGAATACATGGAAACCATGGAATCCGGTGATGGTAAAGAAGTAGTTCGTAAAGTTGGTTGAAGAAGCAGTTCCATCAGCATTCAAGAATGGATTGCTACCCCACCATGCACCTTCATGATGCAAGTGTGTCCACTCCCAAGCCTGACAACCCAAAAACGCCAAACCACCGATGATAGTCCAGATCAAGTTTTTAACCACACCTTTTTTATCCATGTTATGTCCTGCATGCACGGCCAATACCATGGTAACAGAACTGATGATCAGGATAAAAGTCATGATACTAACAAACACCAACGGTGCATTTACCCCTTCTGGTGCAAAAGGGAAACTTTTGAAGACCTCATTGGGGTCAGGCCATCCATTGGTTGAGAAGCGGATGGTACCATAAGAGATCAGGAAAGCTCCAAATGTGAAGGCATCACTCATCAGAAAATACCACATCATCAGTTTACCATACTCCACATTGAAGGGACTCTTTCCTCCACCCCACAATTTGGTTGTTGTTGCAGTTGTTGTCGTTGCCATGATCGTTCTAAAAATTTCGTTACAAAAATATTGGCTGTTGTTCAAAAAAGGTGAATAAACCCTAACTTTTTCTTGAACTATCCGATCCAATTATAAAAGATGAATAGATAGATCCAAAGTATGTCTACAAAGTGCCAGTAAGTACCCGCTACTTCCACCGGAATAGCGCTGTACGACTTCACTTTGCTGCTATATGCACGAATAAACATCACCAATAGTGCAATTACCCCGCCGAGTACGTGTACCATGTGTAAACCTGTGATCACAAACAGAAAAGAGGCGGCCGAGTTGCTTTTAGGACCTACCAAGGCAATACTGCGTGCTTCAAGGTCATTAAAGCCCATGTATTGAAGAATAATGAATAAAAGACCTAATGTCGCCGTCACTGTCATTAGCGTACGGTAGCGACCCATTTCTCTGGCCTTAAAAGCTTTTGTCGCTAGGTACATGGTTAGGCTGCTCACCAATATCACTACGGTAGAATACCAAAAAACAATTGGCAGGTCAAATTCGAGCCAACTGCTTTGGTTCTTTTTTACGATGTAAGCACTGGTTAATCCGGCAAAAGCCATCACAATGCTTCCCATCGCTACCCACATAGTGAATTTGTGGGGGTGAATTCTTTTTGGTTCGTTTGTTGTCGCACTTGTCATCATCTCAATTTATTATTTGTGAAAAGTGAAAGGTGAAAAGCGAAAAGATTTTTTGACTTTTCACCTTTCACTTTTCACTCATTTTATTTTATCCGCCAGCAAAGCCAGCAACACGATCGGCAGATAGATATAACTGCTGAACATCACTCTTCTGGCTGCCTTTACGTCCATTTCTTTATATAGTCTGATACTTTGCACTACCATAAATAAATTAGCTGCTATCACGATCCACATACTCGTTTCACCGGTCAGTCCAAAATAGTAGGGTAGAATACCTACAGGTATCATCAACACCGAATACATCACTGCTTGTAATGCAGTAAATTTTGTTGGTCCCAGATCAGAAGGCAGTAATTTAAATCCTGCTTTACTGTAATCACTATGTGCTACCCAGGCAATGGCCCAGAAATGTGGGAACTGCCAGAGGAATTGTATACCGAATAAGATCCATCCACCTGCACCAAAATCATCATTACCTGCCACCCATCCGATCAAACAAGGCAAAGCCCCCGGGAATGCACCTACCAATACCGCTATTGAATTGATTTTCTTTAATGGCGTGTAGATATAAGCGTATAAAAACAAACTGAAAGCCGACAATAGTGCTGATGACAAATTGAAGAAATACCACATCATGGCAACACCTAATAAGCCTGCGATCAGCGCAAACACATAAGCTTCTTGTTGTTTCATTCTACCATTCGCTACCGGTCTTTTTCCCGTGCGCTTCATCATGGCATCGGTATCTTTTTCTACTGCCTGATTAATAGCGTTGGCACTTCCTGTTACCAACATACCCGCAATAAAAAGAACTACAATCATCCCCAAATCATACTCCACCACTTTTGGTGCCAGCAAATAACAGACCACACAAGAAAAAACCACTGTAAAGCTCAGCGTGAACTTAATGAGCTGAAAGTAGTCTTTCACTTTGGCCGCTACTGAAAACGAAGCGGAATCTTTTGTATCTGCTGTCATGTATTTTAAGGGTCTCTTATACAACGAATATCTATGCCATCCTACTAACCACTAATCCTCTACTACTGATATCCTTTCTTTGAATCTTAAAAACAATGCTCCCGATGTGCGGGAGCATTGTCAATATTAAATACCTGCTTTTGTTCTGAATGATGCAGGTGATTGATCATTTAGTGATGACTTTCATCTGCTCCCACCGGTGTTGTTTGTGCAATGAATTCCTTTCCATCCTTACCATAGTCATACGCCCAACGATGTACTTCAGGAATTTCTCCCACCCAGTTACCGTGTCCGGGTTTGATCGGTGTTGTCCATTCCAAAGTGGTTGCACCCCATGGATTCAATGTCGTCACTTTTCTTCCTTTGAAAATAGAATAGAAGAAGTTGAACAGGAACAATAACTGTACAGCGAATACAATCATCGCAACAGTACTGATGAATCTGTTCAGCTCCGCAAATTGCTTGAAGCTTTCCCAGATACTGTAATCGTAGTAACGACGTGGCATACCGGCCAGACCTTCATAGTGCATTGGCCAGAAGATCAGGTAAGCACCTGCGATGGTTACCCAGAAGTGAATATAACCCATTGTGTTATTCAGGTAACGACCATACATTTTAGGGAACCAGTGGTAGATACCGGCAAACATACCGAACATAGATGCCACACCCATTACAATATGGAAGTGTGCAATTACGAAATAAGTATCATGCAGGTGGATATCCAATGCTGAGTTTCCTAACCAGATACCTGTTAAACCACCTGAGATGAATAAGCTTACAAATCCGATAGCGAACATCATACCCGGAGTAAAACGAATATTGCCTCTCCACAATGTTGTTAACCAGTTGAACACTTTGATAGCGGATGGTACAGCGATCAATAATGTCAAGAGTACGAAGATGGAACCTAAGAATGGATTCAATCCCGTTACGAACATGTGATGCGCCCAAACCAAGAACGCTAGAATGGCGATCGCGAACAATGAACCAATCATGGCCATGTAACCGAAGATCGGCTTACGAGAGTTCACGGAAAGAATCTCTGATACCATACCCATAGCTGGCAACAGGATGATATATACTTCGGGGTGACCTAAGAACCAGAACAAGTGCTGGTACAGGATGGCGCTACCGCCTTCATTAGGCAATGCACCTACACCATTGATAAAAATATCTGAGAGATAGAAACTGGTTCCGAAGTTTCTGTCGAAGATCAACAGAATAAAACCAGAGAACAATACAGGGAATGATAATACACCCAATACTGCAGTGAAGAACAATGCCCAAATGGTCAATGGCATACGTGTCATGCTCATACCTTTTGTACGCATGTTTAATACAGTAGCGATATAGTTCAAACCTCCCAATAATGAAGACACTACGAACAATGCCATTGAGATCAGCCACATATCCATACCGATCTTAGAACCCGGTGACGCATCACCCAAAGCACTCAATGGAGGATAAGCTGTCCAACCACCGCTGAATGGACCTGTCTCTACAAACATAGACGACAACATCACGATACTAGCTGCAAAGAAGAACCAGTAGCTCAGCATATTCATGAAAGGAGATGCCATATCACGGGCACCTACTTGTAAAGGAATTAAGAAGTTGGCGAAAGTACCGCTCAAACCGGCAGTCAATACGAAGAATACCAATACAGTACCGTGTGTAGTAACCAAAGCATAATAAGCTTCCGGAGTGATACGACCACCTTTAGCCCATTTACCCAGGATATCTTCTAACCAAGGGAAAGTAGCATCAGGATAACCCAGCTGCAAACGGAAGAGCACACTCATCAAACCACCCAATACAGCCCAAACCATACCGGTGATCAGGAACTGTTTAGCGATCATTTTATGATCTTGGCTAAACACATACTTAGTGATGAAAGTCTCATGATGGTGATGCTCATGATGATGATCGCCATGACCTTCGTGTGTGGTCACCGCTCCATGTGCATGCACTACTGCTTCGTTACTCATAATCTTCTTTTAAAAATTTCTATCAATGATAACAACCGATTGCTATTACGGTTGAACAATGTTTTACAATTTGGCTACTGCTTTCTTTGCTGCTTCAACAGGTTTCGCAGAAGCTGTCTTTACGCTATCTGTAGCCGGCTTCGGAGCAGCAGGATCTTTATCAGGAAACTGCTGAACATAGTATGGTTTTTGTTTTACCATCCATGCATCATACTCTTCCTGTTCTACTACTTCAATCACGCCTTTCATAGAATAGTGACCATTGCCACACATTTGGTCGCAACTGATTTCATATTGGAAATCAGGATTATTGGTCATCTCTTTCATTTCTTTGGTGGTGTACTTCGGCGTAAACCATAAGGTTGTTGGAATACCCGGAACCGCATCCATCTTCATACGAAAATGAGACAGACCTACGTCATGAATCACATCTCTTGAACCGATGATCAATTTAACAGGCTTTCCTTTTACGAGATACATGGTTTGTTCCATTACCACATCATCATGCGCTAATTCATCTTCCCAGATCAAACCCAAGCTATTGGAAGCATTATCGATGTTCTTGTAATATTTCTTTCCGAAAGAACCATCTTTACCCGGATAGCGATAGATCCATCCGAATTGTTTTCCGGTTACTTCTACCACCATTGCATTCTGTGGAGCCTCACCTGTAAACAGGAACCAGTTGCGCAAACCGATCACCACCAATACAGTTAAAGCAATGGCAGGAATTACGGTCCAAATGATCTCCAATTTATTATTGTGCGGGAAGAAGAACACTTTACGGGTATCGCTTTCCTGATACTTATAAGCAAACCAGAATAAGATGATCTGTGTAATAATGAAAACAATACCTGTTACAGCCAGGGTAACCCATAACATGGAATCTACTCTTGCACCTTCCACACTGGCAGCATCCTGAACCAATAAGGTTTTACCATAGTACAGTTCATTACAATACCACACACCGATCAGACCCAATACCAGAAAACCGATCATCAGGAATCCGTTGATCTTATTGTTCTGCTTACGGCTAACTTCTTCTCCTTTCAGTACTGAAACATATTCACTTGCTTTCGCGATCTGGAAGATCACCACGAAGATCAGTACGATTACGGCTGTTGTTAAAAACATTGTCATAATGCTATCAGTATTAAATCAATTTGAGAATGTATTAATTTGAAAATTTGAAAATGAGATTATCATCATTTTCGGTTATTCAAATAAATATTCATTTTCAAATCTTCAAATTTTCAAATTTTCTTCAACTGAGTCCTTTCGGACAAATTAACTACACCTGGTGAATCACACTCTCCTTTAAGAAAGGATGATATTTTGGTACCAATGGTTTTTTAGTCAGCGCTTTACCTACACCCAAGATCATCATACCCACAAACAAGCTCAGAATTCCGAAATCTAACCAACCTAAGGTCACATGCTCCTTAGACAGACTTCCCATGATCATTTGGTAAAAATCGATCCAATGCCCAAAGATGATCAATACTGCCATAAAAGTTACAAGTGTGTAATTTCTCTTCGCTGAGCGTTTCATCAGGATCAACAAAGGACATAAGAAGTTGATGATGAGGTTCAGGAAGAAGATGCCTTTATATGGACCTTGTACTCTGTGTTTGAAGTATACAGTTTCTTCAGGAATGTTTGCATACCAGATCAACATGTACTGAGAGAACCATAAGTAAGTCCAGAAAATAGAGAACGCAAACATGAACTTTCCGATATCATGCAAGTGTTCTTGAGAAGTTAATTCGAGGTAACCTTTATTCTTCAAATAGATCACCCAAAGAGCGATCAATGACATACCGGATACAAATGAACTTGCAAAAGTGTACCAGCTATACATCGTAGAGTACCAATGTGCATCGATACTCATCATCCATAACCAAGGAACGGTAGAACCTACTGTTAACGCAAACCATACTGTAAATAAAGCAGCACGAATGGTATTTCTCCAGATAAAGCTGGCACCTTTTTCTGCATCCATAGGAACTTCATCTGCTTCACTGCTCAATTGACGCATTCTCCATCCTAAGATGCTCCATAAACCGATGGTCAATGTAGTCCAAACGATGAAGAATACAGGATTCAAGAATCCTGCTTTTCCTTTCAGGATCGGGTCATTGGCAACCGCTTCACTATCTAACCAATGATAGATATGGTGTTTATGTCCAACAACAACATAGATCAAAACTGCAAAAGTGATAGCACCAAAAATAGGCACCATGGTAGAAATCGCTTCCGGAATACGACGGAATGACTGCTGCCATCCGCCCATTGCCATGGTGGTAACGCAAATAAAGAACATGCTGGCATTACATACCAGTGTCCAGAAAATGGTATTGTACATCAGTGTACCCCAGAAAATGGTTTGCTCATGTTCATCAGAACTGAAACCTTTGATCACGAGTCCGGCAATCAGCGCTACAAGACCTACGCCGATCAGGGCATAAGACCATGTTTTCATTTTTCCGGGTATCTCAAATTGCGTTTTGATAGATGCCATTTTTATTCTTTTAGAATCAGTTGTTATATTTTTTCCGGATTAAAATCCGGTTTATTTATTTTCTCCCTCCGGACTGAAGTCCGGAGCTATTTAAAGAATCGGACAATCATTTACCGGCACTCTTGCTTATTTGGCTGCTGTTGTTGTAGCAGCTGTAGCTTTCGCTTCTTTTTGTTTGATCTTAATATATTTAATCACCATCCAGCGTTGCTTGCGGTTTAACTGAGATGCATAAGATCCCATCAAGTTCTTACCATACGTAAGAGAATAGAACATTTGTCCATCAGGCATTACTGACACCAATGGATCTGCAATCAGATTTTTAGGCGCTGCAGTGTACGGTCCGTTACCATCTTTCCATAATGGACCATTACCATCCAATTTGGTTCCATGACAAATACCGCAATTGATTTGATACAGACGCTCAGCTTCGATCGTCTCAGCTTCAGTCATAGAATCAATCGGATTGGGTACTGCTCTTGATGCAAAATAATTAGTGGTATCACCCGGAACATCTTTCGCAATATGGAAAGGCAATTCAGCACCTCTTGGTAAAGTACCTTCTACAGGCATTGCTGTATAATGAATTCCTTTCTCAGTCAGATTGCTATAATCTGCATAAGATTCGTAAGCGCGGCTATAAGCCATATCAGGCATGTAAATAGTACCTGGCGTACGCTTAACATCACTACATGCTACAATGGTAGTTGCAGTGGCAGCAAGAGCTATGATCAGTAATTTCTTCATCTTCTTTCTTATTCAAAAATTAAGCAGCAACGATTTCTTTGTTTTCAAAAGGCATTTCGTCTTTGTCGTAACGACCTAACCACCAACCATCTTCAGCAACCTGAACATCTGTTTCTACAGCACCATTGCTGGTGAGGAATGCTTTCAAATCATCGGTATTGGTTTTATCGGTACATTCAATCACCATCACGAACAGATCATCTGTTGCACGGGGATGGAAATGATGTTTTTTCACAAAAGGAGCCAGTTGACACAGGTAGCAGAAAGTGAGTACCATACCTACCGCTGCAAATAATACGGTCAGCTCGAAAATAATCGGTACCCAAGCTGGCAATGCAAAGTGTGGCTTACCACCAATGTTCAATGGCCAGTCACGGGTAAAGATCCAGCTGATGCAACTTAATGCAGTAGAGGTTCCGGTAATACCATAGACAAAACCTGCAGTGTGCAAACTAGTTTCTCTCAATCCCAGTGCATGATCCAATCCATGTACCGCAAATGGTGTGTATACATCATGGATCTTGTAACCTGACGTACGAACTTTCTTCACCGCAGGAAACAATACTGCTTCGTCATCAAAACAGCCTACTACGAATTTCTTTTTTGCCATACCCCTTGATCCCCTAGAGGGAAATTTTGGTTTACAATTATTTTCAATCATCCAACAACCCACTCAACACCCCCTTCAGGGGCTGGGAGTTTAATGGTGCGCTTGTTCAAGTACAAACTCTTCCAATTTCTGCTCTTCAATATTGCCCATCTTATTCTTATAGCCTTCACCTGTTGTTTTCAATACATACTTGATCTCTGCGATCGCAATTACCGGGAAGTATTTCGCGAAGAGGAAGAAGCAGGTAAAGAACAATCCGAATGTACCGGCATAGAAACCGATCTCCCAGATAGTTGGACTATAGTATACAGACCAGCTTGATGGTAAGTAATCACGGTACAATGAAGTAACGATGATCACAAAACGCTCAAACCACATACCGATGTTTACGATGATACTCATGAAGAAAGTCACGAATAGATTTCTTCTCATTTTGCGGAACCAGAAGATCTGCGGACTCAATACGTTACAAGCCATCATACCCCAATAGCTCCATCCATATGGACTGAACAGGTAAGCACGGCTATACCAGAATGTGTATCCTTCATATTTATTTTGGCTATACCAACCCATGAATAATTCAGTGAGGTAGGCAACACCCACTATAGAACCTGTTAACACAATTACTTTATTCATCGCTTCAATGTGACCGATGGTAACATAATCTTCCATCTGAAACACTTTGCGAACGATCACCATTAGTGTTTGTACCATTGCAAATCCGGAGAAGATCGCACCCGCAACGAAGTATGGCGGGAAGATCGTTGTATGCCAACCCGGAATTACTGAGGTAGCGAAGTCAAAGGATACGATCGTGTGTACTGACAATACGAGTGGCGTACTCAAACCGGCCAATACAAGTGAAAGACTTTCATGACGCTGCCAGTGTTTGGTAGAACCTGTCCAACCGAAAGAGGCAATACCATACAAACGCTTACGCAATTTTGTAAAGGCACGATCACGAACAGTTGCAAAGTCAGGAATCAAACCGGAATACCAGAATAAAAGAGATACAGTAAAGTAAGTAGAGATCGCAAATACGTCCCACAACAATGGAGAGTTAAAGTTCACCCATAAAGGACCACGTGTATTTGGATAAGGAAGTACGAAGAACGCCATCCATACACGACCCATGTGGAAGATCGGGAACTGACCGGCACACATTACCGCGAAGATGGTCATCGCTTCTGCAGCACGGTTCACACCTGTTCTCCAACCCTGACGGAACAATAACAAGATCGCTGAGATCAGTGTACCTGCGTGACCGATACCTACCCACCATACGAAGTTGGTGATATCCCAACCCCATCCAATGGTCTTATTCAGGTTCCACTGTCCAATACCGTAAGTCACTTCACGATAAACGCTGTATACACCAAACAACAAAAGGGCTACAGAGATATAAAAACCGATGTACCATAATTTGGTAGGCTTGGCTTCAATAGGCTTAACGATGTCTTCAGTTACCTGATGGTAAGTTTTGTCACCGTACACCAACGGTTCTCTAAGCTGTGATTCGTACTTTAAATGCATCTGGTCTTATTTTGGTCCATGGATCAGTGTTAGTGGTCCATAGTTATTTTAGATCTTTTGAGTTAAAGTGAAAGGTCAAAGGTGAAACGTGAAATATTTTTCACTTTTGACTTTTCACTTTTGACTTCTATGCGTGTTCTGCTTCTTTTTTAGTCTCATGCTTTCCTTCACCATGCGCAGATTCTGTGTTACGCACTTTTGCGAGGTAAGTAACACCCGGTAATACGTGCAGTTGCTCCAATACATAGAACTGACGATTCGGATTCTCTGTTCTCACCATGGTGATGGCGCTATGTTTATCATTGGCATTACCAAAAGTGATGGCGTTAGTAGGACATGCCTGCTGACATGCTACTTTGATATCGCTGTCTACCAATGGTCTGCTTTCTTTCTTCGCTTTCAACTTGCTCTCTTGTAAACGCTGTACGCAGAATGAACATTTTTCGATCACACCACGTGAACGTACGGTTACATCCGGATTCAGTACCATGCGGGTAAGATCATCGTTCATGTTCAACACCACATCATTTACAATACCTTCCTGGTTGTTACCGAAGCTATCTGATCCAGTGTAGTCTGACCAGTTAAAGCGACGTACTTTATAAGGACAGTTGTTCGCACAATATCTGGTACCGATACAACGGTTATAAGTCATTTGGTTGATACCTTCTGAACTGTGGTTCGTAGCTGCTACCGGACAAACGTTCTCACATGGAGCATTATCACAGTGCTGACACATCAGCGGCTGGAATACTACATTTGGATTATCCATATCACCGCTATAATAACGGTCGATACGTAACCAATGCATTTCATGTCCGCGTAATACCTCAGGCTTACCTACAACAGAAACGTTGTTCTCAGCATTACAAGCCACCACACAAGCACCACAACCGGTACAAGTATTCAAGTCAACGCTCATGCCCCATTTAATACCCGGTCTGTCATAAACAGGATAAATGGTACCCTGACTTTCAAACTTTTCCAATCCGCCCCAAGGCTTCAATTCATGATCACGCTCTTCGCGGATCTCTGTTGGATGTTTCTTATAGTCAGCCAGAGTCAATTCTTTCATTACCTCGGTACGATTACCTTGTGTGGTATCGTAGCGATTGTGTGTTTGCGTCAATGCAACCGGATATTTTTCACCGGTTACAGTGATCTCAACACTTGTATTGGTATAGCTTACTACACCATTGCTGATGCTTGCGAGCGGGAAGGCATTTTGTCCAACACCTGCAGCTGCTTTACCAATATTATTGCTTCGGCCATATCCTACAGCGATACCGATGGTATCAGGATGTGTGCCCGGGATGATCAATACAGGCAGTGAAATTTCTTTACCATTGGCAACTACTTTCACCACTTTCTTTGGAGGATTTACTTCATAAGCATCCGCTTGTCCGCCATTGTTCAAATCGATATCCAAAATAGTTCTCGCCAATGGAGGAGAAACAATTACATAGTTATCCCAAGTAGCACGTGTAACCGGATCCGGTAATTCTTGTAACCATGGGTTAGAAGCACCTTGTCCGGCACCGATACCTACTTTTTCATACAACACCAATTCATACTTACCACCTTTTTTACCTGATGTAGCAGCGGCAACAGCAGCACCTACAGAAGCTCCGTTGAAAGAGCCGGGCTTGGTAGCTGATTCACCCAAACTGATCACACCATCCTGAAGCGCTTTATCCCAACCGGTTTGTCCGCCCAGTTTAGTACTCCAGAAATTTTTCAGATAAGCGAGATAATCAGCAGTATTACCACTCCACTTCAGCAGGCTATCTTGCCACTGACGTGTTTTGAATAAAGGATAAATAGTAGGTTGGATGAAAGAGAAGTGACCGGTTTTTGCTTCTGCATCACCCCAGCTTTCCAAGTAGTGATGATCAGGCACTACGAACTTACACAGTTCAGCAGTTTCATCCATTTTAGAAGCAAAAGAAACGGTTGTTCTTACTTTTTTCAATCCTGCTTTGAATTTCTCAGCATCGAACCAAGTATAAGCAGGGTTTGCACCATAAACCAATAAAGTATTTACAATCCCTGCATTCATGTCTTCTACCAATCTCACAAAATCAGCATCGACACCTGCACGCTGGTGATTCATAACACCCCAGTTGATGGTAGTTCCACCGGCACCGATCGCGTTGTTGATCGCATTCACAATGATCTGAACATTCACATCATTACTACCTGCTACCACCAATGCAGCACCTTTATTTTCGTTCAAGGTTTTCGCTGCTTTTTCAATACCGGCTTTCAGTTTTGCATCACTGATTCCGTTTACACCCTGACCATTTACTGCACTCAATAGAGCAGCAGCAATAGCACCTGTTTCAGATGGGCGGTGTAAATATTTTTCATCGGCATTAGAACCGGTCATAGAAGCTACAGATTCAAAATGAATATGCTTGCTCATGCTTGGGTTCTTCTCGTCGATCTTTTTACCCGCGGCATATTGCTTAGAGAATTCAACCGGACTTAACCAAGTACCTAAGAAATCGGCACCCAGACTCACGATGGCTTTTGCATTCTCAAAATGATAAGAAGGGATACCGCGAACACCATAAGTAGCTTCATTGGCTTGCAACATGGCACTGTAAGAAACAGCATCGTATGTTACGTGGCGGCTACCGGGGTTCTTAGTTAGAAATTCTGCAATAATGGCTTTGGTAGAGGGAGATGTGATAGTGCTGGTTAAAATCACCACATTACCACCTACTGCACCGGCCAATGCTTTATCAATGGCTTCGAATGTTACCTCTTTACCATCAATGGTAGGGAAGCGTAAACGAGCAGTATCATAGAGGTCTAAAACAGAAGCCTGAACACGGGCAGAAGTACCGCCTTTAGTGATCGGACTCAGATCATTACCTTCAATTTTAATAGGACGACCATCACGCACTTTCGCCAAAACACTTACTACGTCACCATCTTGAACATAAGTGGTCGCATAGTAATTAGAGATACCGGGAACGATATCTTCCGGCTTATTAGCAAAAGGAATGGCTTTCTTTACGGGCATTTCACAGCTTGCAGCTACGGCAGCAGCAGCAGTACTAAATCCCAGGTACTTCAGAAAGTCTCTGCGCGGAGCAGCTGTTTCCAGGAAACTCTTGCTTTCATCACCTACAAAGGGCAATTCTTCCTTGAATTCGTCTTTTACTTCTTTATTGTAAGCCTCAGACTGATTCAGCTCTCCAAAACTTTGCCAGTACTTTTTTTCCATCTTGTTAATTTGAAAATGTGAAAATTTGAAGATTTGAAAATGATAGTATCCTCTTCCCCAAATTTCTTTTCGTTACTATATCAATTTGAAAATTTGTGAGTTTGAAAATTCTCAAACTACAATCTTCTTTTTCTAATTATTCTGACACACATTATTAACTTTAAAACCGAAGGTTTTGAAAATCTGAATCTGCTTTCATTTTCAAATTTTCATCCGCCTGAGGCGGACCCATTTTCAAATTAATAATGACATTTCTGACATTCAGTACCACCGATTGCTTCCACAGTAACACCTTTGGTGCTATCCATTTTTCCGCTCTTCAGATCCTGATGGTATTTCTCATAAATGCTATAGAAACCATTGTCTTTGAACTGAACTTGTGTTTCGCGATGACAGTTGATACACCAGCCCATGCTTAAATCAGTGAATTGTTTTACCTCACCCATTTTCTGAATCTCACCATGACAAGTCTGACACTCAACCTTACCCGCTTTAACGTGCTGAGAGTGGTTGAAGTATACGTGATCAGGCAGGTTGTGGATACGCACCCACTCAATTGGTTTTGCTTTTGAAGGATCCCAAGGTTTACCGGGTTCAAAACCTGCGTATTTGTATAATTTTTGAATTTCTGCTGTACCATTGATCTCATCACCGTCTTCTGTGTACATTTTCTCACCATTGTACTCATTGATAGACATGTGACAGTTCATACAAACATTCACAGAAGGAATAGTAGCTTGTTTGCCCTGGTATACACCGGTATGACAATACTGACAGTTGATCTGATTGATACCTGCGTGTACTTTATGAGAATAGTAAATAGGCTGTTCAGGCTGATAATCTTTGCTACGACCCAATGCCATAGCACCTTTTGAGGTAAGGTAACCACCCACTACGAACAAGATCACAGTGATC
Organism: Sediminibacterium sp.; assembly: GCF_051861365.1. Lineage (NCBI taxonomy): Bacteria > Pseudomonadati > Bacteroidota > Chitinophagia > Chitinophagales > Chitinophagaceae > Sediminibacterium > Sediminibacterium sp. Next base: position 17,509 of record NZ_JBHYCW010000026.1, read on the forward strand.
ATAGCGATATAGCTCTTATTTCTCCAGAAAGGAACAGGCTCAATCGGACTGTGACCTTCGCGCTCATCCGCCAACTTCTTCAGGTTTGCATTTACCTGCAACAAAATCAGGGCTACAACGGCCAAGATCAGGGTGAGGATACCAAATAATAAGGTATTATCACTTTCAGCAGCCGCAGCGGCATTCGGATCAGCAACACCTCCAGCAGCCGCAGCGGCACCCGGAGCAGGAACTGAATTAATATAAGTAATGATCGCACCAATCTCCTCATCCGTCAGATTTGGGAACTGGTTCATCGCTGTTTTATTCCATGTATTGTACAGGTCATTCGCGTACTTATCACCTGTTTTCAGGAAAGCCGCACTGTTCCTGATCCAGGAATACAAATTCGCCTTATTCGGCCAACGATCTTCCACACCAGCCAATGCCGGACCCGTAGAAGGTTTATGTACCTGGTGACAAGATGCACAGTTTGTAGTAAAAAGAGCTTTACCATCTTGCGCAGAAACTGTATTCACTGTTGAAAAACCCAAGAAAAGGAGTGCACTCAGCAGGCAAATCTTGGTTATGTGTCTAAAAGATATCATATACACAAACGTGGTTCTTGGTGTGGAAAAATATCCGTGAACGGTTGCAAAAATATGACAGGATGCTGACAAAAACCAAACCTTGTAGAATTTTTTTTATCCTTATCTGGCTTGTGTTTCAGCGAATTGATGCATTTGAGACAAAATGAATGTCATGCTTTGGTGTACATATTTGAAATGCCACTGAAGACACAGAGGAACACTGAAGAAGAAAAAAATTCTGTGCCCTTCTGTGCTTTCAGTGGCAAAAAAAACAAAACATGAAAGTTTCCTCCTCTTTTTATCGCATTTTTGACACATGTTTCGTCGCCTGAAAGAAAAATGGAAGCTCAACTGGACCGGTTTCGTACTTGTTTTCACCACATTTGCCCTTGGCGGAAGTCTTTGCGGTTATACCGGAAAGAAGCTCATGGCCTTTACTTCACTGGATAAAGGACTTTTTTATTATATAGTCTACATCATTCTTGTTACCATCATCTGGCCACTTTGTGTGTTAACAGTCAGTATTCCCATGGGGCAATTCCCTTTTTTCAAGAACTACTTGGCTAAGATGTGGAGGAGGATCTCAGGAGGGGGAGGAAGTGAAAAGGGAAAAGTGAAAGGTGAAAGGGATGTCCATGGACAAAATCCAAATCCGACATCAGACATCAGACATCTGACATCTGACATCAAACGTATAGCCATCTTCGCCTCCGGTGCGGGGAGTAATGCGGCAAAGATCATTGCACATTTAAAAGATCATCCTGCTATTCAGGTTGCGTTGATTGTTTGCAATAAACCCGGCGCGGGTGTCATTCAGATTGCAGCAACGCATAACATTCCGGTATTGATGATCGAAAAAGAAAAATTCTTTCGCGGTGACGCCTATGTAGATGAGATCAAACACCAAAGTAAAATTGACTTCATTGTCTTAGCAGGTTTCTTATGGAAAGTTCCGATTGCATTGATTCAGGCCTATCTGAATCGAATCATTAATATACATCCTGCACTCTTACCAAAATATGGTGGTAAAGGGATGTATGGTATGCATGTACACGAAGCAATAATCAAGGCGGGTGAAAAAGAAAGTGGTATTACCATTCATTATGTCAATGAACATTTTGATGAAGGAGAAGCTATTTTTCAGGTACACTGTGAAGTCACTCCTGATGATACTCCTGAAACACTCGCGCAAAAGATCCATCAACTAGAACATGAGCACTTTCCAAAAATCGTAGAAAAGGTTGTGCTTACACAGATGTCTTGATGGCATGATTTCTCTTTCATAAAATTATTGCTACAATACTTGCACAAATCAATTATTCCCTCTACTTTGTCCTATTGGTACATGATCAGTGTGTTGAATGAATAGCATTTAAACATCTGCTTCATCATAAAGCAAGGTGTTCACTATAACCCTACATCAGCATGAAACACACGCCTTTGCGTAATGCCCTTCTATTGGCATGCGGGATCGTTATTCTCTTTTTAATTTTCTGGGAAACCTATCTAAGATCAACCGGTATCGGTATCTCCTATGACGATGGTCCTGAGTTATGGACACATAAACGTTCTCTCGTAACTAAGGAGCAAGAAAGAGCTACCGTATTTATCGGATCGTCAAGGAATAAATATGATCTCGATATCGAAATATGGAGATCATTGACAGGTGAAGATGCCATTCAACTTGCCTTTGAAGGCACTTCTCCCATGCCGGTGCTGGATAATTTGGCCGATGATAGTTTATTCAAAGGAAAATTAGTAATCGACGTAACAGAGATGCTCCTGTTTTCAACCAATCCGGAGGATTCGCGGCTGGCTAAAAAAGGACTTGATTACTATAAAAATATTACCCCTGCACAATGGTTCAGTTTTCAAGTCAATAAACCTTTAGAATCAAAGTTCGTTTTTTTAGAGCGTGATTATTTTTCTATCAAAGCACTTTTAAAACGAATAGATATTCCTACACGTGCAGGCATGGAAAAAGAACCACTGTTCCCGATTGATTTTGGAAGAATCAGTTTTGATCGTCAAAATAAAATGTCTGATAAATTTTTGAAGGAAATTTCCATTCAGGATAGTGTAAAAAATATCTGGTCTTATTACAGTAGAATGGGAGCGAAACAACCACCTCCCACACAACAATCCATTGACTCTATATTTCAGGTGATCCAAAAAGATGTACAAAAGATTACTGCAAGAGGTGGTAAAGTAATGTTTGTAAGAACACCCTCAAGTGGCATATTCCTCCAGATAGAACAACAAATTTTCCCGAGAGAACATTTCTGGAACAGAATACTCAGCGTGACAGGTGCCCCAGGTATTCACTTCATGGATTATCCTGAGCAACAACTGATTTGTCCGGAAGACTCCCATCTTTCTCCAACTGATGCCATTACTTATACAAAAAGTTTGGTGAAAGTGCTTGAAACAGAGAAAGGATGGAGTTTTCCCAACAAAACAAAAAGCAATTAATTACCGCCACCCAACTACTATTTTATGGTTTTCAATTCATATACATTCATCGTTTTCTTTCTTGTGATGATGGGACTTTATAATCTTCCCATTTCCTGGAAATCCAGAAAGATCATTTTATTACTCGGCAGTTATCTTTTTTATGCAGCTTGGAACCCGCCATTTATTCTATTGCTTTGGCTCTCTACTGTTGTTGATTTTTTTGTAGGCCGAGCTTTGTATACCCAAGAAAACAAGGCCAAAAAGAAACTGCTGCTAGTGGTTAGTTTAATTGGAAATCTCGGCATGCTTTGTTTCTTTAAATACGGAGCATTTTTACTAGAAAATTTTGTAACCGTTGTAAATGCATTAGGCATGGATTATCATCCTGCCAAACCCAATATCATCCTTCCGGCAGGTATTTCTTTTTATACATTCACTACACTTTGTTACACCATTGATATGTATAAAAAAGAAAGTAAGCCGGTAAAATCAATGCTTGACTTTTCTCTCTTTGTTACTTTCTTCCCGCACCTTGTTGCGGGTCCGATTGTTCGTCCACCCCAACTCGCGCCACAATTTGAATCGCCAAAAAAAGCTACTGCCCAGCAGATCTATGAAGGACTGTTTTTATTATCATTAGGATTGTTCATGAAAGTAGTGCTAGCCGATGGTATGCTCGCTTCTCCTGCTGATACCGTATTCGGTGCGCAAAAATCATTGCACACATTGGATGCATGGCTTGGCGTATTGGCATTCTCAGGTCAAATTTTCTTTGACTTCGCAGGATATTCTACCTGTGCAATCGGCGTTGCTGCTTGTATGGGTTTTACATTACCTGAAAACTTTAAATACCCTTATGCTGCCACAGGATTCTCTGATTTCTGGAGACGATGGCATATTACTTTATCAGCCTGGTTACGCGATTATCTATACATACCCATTGGTGGTAACAGAAAAGGTCCATTCCGAACCTATATCAATTTAATGATCACCATGTTACTCGGAGGATTGTGGCATGGTGCTAACTGGACATTTGTAGTGTGGGGTGCATTACATGGTTTATACCTGTGTATCGAGAAATTAATTCAAGATATGTCGAAGAAAAGTAGTCTGGATGAAAATGGTTCTGTTGCATTACCCGATCAAAAGAAAAATATGTCATGGGGGTTCATGAAAGCCATGTTTGTATTCTTTCTGGTAAATGTAACCTGGGTATTTTTCCGCGCTCCTGATTTTACATCTGCATGGCGACTACTACTATCTATGTTTTCGAGTGTTAAAGACAGTAAAGCTGTATTGCCATCTCTTGACGTATTAGTTGTTGCTATCGTTATTGTCTTGATGGTATTGTTTCACTGGCGTATGCGCAATACCAGTGTGCTACAAGCTGCGGCAAAAATGCCTGCTTGGTTGCTGGGTATTGTATGGTCAGCCATGCTCATCTTATTAATATTGAGTCAAGAGAGCAGCGGCTCTTTCATTTATTTCCAGTTTTAAAATAGACAAGAATAAATGAGATATCCCTTATTGGATATCTCATTTATTTTTCCTAAATTTAAGCAACAACAGGTCTTATCATCGCTAGGCTTTTTCCAATCGCAAGTGTGTTTTGCATACATCATTCAACCACAAAACCAATCGATATGGAAACAGGAACTTCCCCTTACCAATACTCAATGGCCACACGTGGCATTTTGGGTGGATTATTTGTTGGCATCGGCACTACCGTCATCAATCTTGCTTTTGATCTGATCTACAGAAAAGTAACCGGCTATGAGTTTGCAGAATGGGTCAACATTAACTCTATCATTTATTTCACGATTCCAACATTGATAGCTGCGGGTATTGTATATGCAGCAATGGTTGAATACCTGAAAAAAGGAGCCGTACTGTACACATTACTTTGCATTTGTCTGGTAACAATTGTAGCATTCATTCCACTGGGGCCTAATATGATGCCCACCGGCGAACAATTACCAGCCAGCGCCCGCGGGCTCACACTCGGCATTGAAATCATCACCGGCATCTCCGGCTGTTTTGCACTTCCTTATTTTGCCAAGCATCCGGATGTTTGGGGCTGAGAGAATCAGGAATCAGAAACATGAAATAAGAAACTAGGAAGTGAAATGCTCCATTACTTTCTCATTCCTGATTTCATGTTTCTTATTTTTTATTCCCACAGCTATTGATACCGAATATGGCATACAAAGGACAAAAACCCATAACAGACACCATCAGAAATACGCCGCCAAATACCAGCAAGACAGTTCCCCAGGTTCCTGTTACGGTACCTGTAAAATAAAGTGCGGAAAAAACAATTGCCAGTATTACACGAATGACTCTGTCTGCATTGCCCATGTTTGTTTTCATATAGAAGTGTTTAGTTAACGAGATTGAAAAAACCGTACGATCAGCCATACCAATGCCACACAAATCACACACACCAAAGCCAACCGTAACCATTTTGATTTCATCTTACAAGGTACTCATTAAGTGGGCATTATTTTATGATAATTGTCATGTCAATTGTGAATCGTGAGCGCTGAATGGAGTGTATCATTAAAAACCGCCCTCTTTCCATACTCAATATTGACAATTCACTACTCACCAATTCAATATTGACAATTCACCATTCACCATTCACACCCCTTCTCCACCGATTAATCCCATACAATTCCCCACTTCGATTTATATTCGAACTTATTCCAATCACCAACTATCTGCTTACTATGAAAAAGATCTTATTGGGTTGTATTGCTTTAAGCATAACAACCGGAATCATGGCACAACGTCCCGCCGGACCTACCACTGGTACTACTAATATCACGGCTTCTACATCAGTCGCGGCTGATCCAAAAGTGGCATCTTTTAATATTCCATTTAATCCGGATGCCACTGTTAGTTCAGAACACGAAGCCACCATTAAAGGTGTTCGAGTTCCTTATAAAGCAACAGTGGGTACTATGCCTGTGTGGGATAAAGATGGCAAGGTTGAAGCAGGGGTATTCTTTACATACTATGAAAGAACAGATATAAAAGATAAAGCAACCCGCCCCTTACTTATCTCATTCAATGGTGGTCCGGGTACCGCTGCATTATGGATGCAGATTGGATATACCGGCCCGCGTATTTTGAATATTGATGATGAAGGTTATCCTATTCAGCCTTATGGTATGAAAGACAATCCACATTCTGTTTTGGATGTTTGTGATATTGTGTATGTAGATCCTGTAAACACAGGTTTCTCTCGTCCCATCAGTAAAGACATCCCAACTACTCGATTCTTTGGCGTTCGTGCAGATGTACAATACCTCGCTGAGTGGATCAACACTTTTGTTATACGCATGAACCGTTGGGCTTCTCCCAAATACCTGATCGGTGAAAGCTATGGCACCACACGTGTTTCAGGACTGGCACTAGAACTACAAAACGCACACTGGATGTTCTTGAATGGTGTCATCTTGGTTTCTCCTACCACATTGGGTATTGAAAGAAGTCCAAGAGAAGCCGCTGCATTACGTTTACCTTATTACGCAGCAACTGCATGGTACCATAAAAAACTACCTCCTGATCTGCAGAAAAAAGACCTCACCGACATGTTACCTGAGGTAGAAGCATTTACCATGAATGAATTGATTCCTGCTATCAACAAAGGATGGTTATTGGGTGATGCGAAGAGAAAAGAGATCGCTGCAAAAATGGCGCGCTATTCAGGTATCAATGAAAAAGTGATCTTACAAAATAACCTCGATGTTGCTACCACCTTATTCTGGAAAGAACTACTACGTGAAGAAGGTTTTACCGTTGGACGCCTTGACTCTCGCTACAAAGGCATCGATAAAAAAGATGCAGGTGAAGCTCCTGATTACAACTCAGAATTGTTATCCTGGGAACATTCTTTCACACCGGCTATCAATATGTACTTACGTGAAGAGCTGAAATACAAAACCGATCAGCGTTACTATGTATTCGGACCGGTAAACCCATGGGATCGCAACAACGACAGAACAGGAGATAACCTTCGTACTGCTATGGCAGAAAATCCATTCTTACATGTGTTGGTACAATCCGGTTATTATGATGGTGCTTGCGATTATTTCAATGCTCAATACAACTTATGGCAAATGGACCCCAGTGGACGTTTGAAAGACCGCATGAGTTGGGAAGGTTATCGCAGTGGACACATGATGTACCTACGCAAAGAAGACCTAGAAAAAAGTAACAATAATTTACGTGCTTTTATTAGAAGAACGATCCCCGAAGCTGGCCAGCCTGCAAAATATTGATTCTCAATATGAATCGTCCGAAAAAAAGCCTGCCCCAGTGGCGGGCTTTTCTATTGAAGTTCATCATAAAGACATCATTTTAACTTGAGCAATTCTAGAATCCTGTACAAACTTTATAGCAGTTTATAGATGTAAACTTGAACAAGTAATCTTTTTTTTTGCGGTTGAACAACCAGATAATTTAAACCCTCGTATATATAGTGATACTATTTTTTAATGTACAACCTTATTCAAATGAAAAAAATGAATTTAATCGCAATTGCAGCTTTGTTTGTAATTACTGCGACTTCTTGTAAAAAAAATGAAACAGCACCTGCTGCAACCGTAACAAAAGAAATTACTGTTCTATTAGCAGCAGCCAATGAAAACCCACAACCATCTGGTAGAACAGAAACGGGTACCGCTTCTATTAAAATTTTCAGTGACAAATCTGTAACAGTTGACATTACTGTAACCGGACTTGCTTCCGGTGATAATATCACAGCAGGACATTTTCATGTTGGAGATCCTGTTACCAATGGTGGTGTAGTGGTAGATTTAAATCCTACTGTCATGGGTAATATGGTAAAAGCCAAACTGACAAATCTACGCAGTTCTTTCATTGATACTTTAATGAATGGAACTGCTGATATTTATCTCAATGTACATTCCACACAAGTACCTGCTGGAATTGTTAGAGGTCAAGTATTCAACGGTGTAACCTTTGCTTCCAGTGTGGCACTATCAGGAATGAATGAAGTGCCTGCAGTAAATACTACGGCTACTGGCATGGCTTTACTTAGAATTACAGCTAATAACAAACTTTATAGTAAAGTAACTGTAACGAATGTGGAAGCAGGAGATGCTGTGACAGCTGGACATATCCATACAGGTGCTGCAGGAACAAATGGTGGTGTACTGATCGGAATATGTGAAAGTGCTGCTGACTTTGGTGTTACTAAAATTTTTACACCTACTGCTGCCATTCTAACGGCCATCAAAACAGATGCCTTATATGTAAATGTTCATTCAACGAATAGACCCTCTGGTATCGTACGAGGACAAATTCGTTAATCAATAATTTTCCAAACTAAAAGGCCATTGACAAAATATGTATTTCGTCAATGGCCCTTTTAATAAGATGATACCACAATTTACTTGATTTTCTTTTCCATGTATACTACACCTGAAAGTGGATTCTCATTATAAGCTTGCATATTTTCGAAACCTAAATTTTTATACAGTGAGATAGCGGGTTTCAATCTCTCCAAAGTATCCAATCGCATCTCAGTATATCCCAGTTGATATGACTCCGTTATTAATTGCTCAACCAAAGAGCGTCCTATTCCATACTTTCTGAATGCAGGTTTTACATAGAGACGTTTCATTTCACATACGCCTGCTTCTTTTAAAGGCTGTAAAGCGATACATCCTGCAGGTGCTTCATTCCAGTAAGCAATAAACAAAGCTCCTCTTGGCGGACCATATTTCTTCAAAGGGTCTTTCACTTCGGCATCAAAACTTTGGAAACATAAATTTTCTTGCAGTTCATCTGCATACTCCAAAAAAAGCTGCCGCACAGTTTCCAATGCGGCAACATCTGATGATATCTTTTGAATGCGAAGCATGTAGAAATTTGATTTTTTGATCTTTGAATTTTTGATCTATTTAGATTTCCTAAATCAAGAAATCACAGATCAAAAAATTAAAGATTATCCCGGTACCCTCGAAATGTATTTCTCCACTTCCTTAATCTGATCCACCACTTGTTTGGTAGTAGGTTTGCAAGCTTTGGCTTTACGGAAGAAGTCTTTGGCGGCGCGGAACTCTCTTTTGTTCATGAAGATTTGGCACATGGTGAGATAAGCTACTGCTTCACTTTCTTTATCAGGAATACCGGCACGAATGGCGGCACGGATATAACTTTCTCCTTGTTTCAGATCACCACGTTGCATCGCCATCATACCCAATTGTAATTTATTAGCGCCTTCAGCCTCCGGCATTGGAGAACCCAGATCGGTACTTTTCTTTAAATGTTTTTCAGCCGAATCAAAATCCTGCTTCATCATCGCCAGATTACCCTTGATGGTGTAGTAAGTAGAACGAACAGGTTTGTACAATAAATTGGGGAACCAGATCGAATTCAGGATTCTTTCCACTTCTTCAATATTGCCCGACTCCATCGGTTCCTGGATCAAACGAAGCGGACCAATGAAAAAATGGCTCAACAATCCGATCAAAGCGATGAAATAGATGGGAAAAGTAGGCCAAAACCCTGTACCCGTTGTATTCAAAGCCACCCCACCCGCAATCAACACCAAACTGAGCCAGAAGCGGTATTTAATGATAATATTATAAAATTTCATAGAATGTTTTGAGAGAGCAAATATAGTGAGTAGTGAGCAGTGAGTAGTGAGTCAGGGGGAAAAAAGTGAGTAGTCAGCAGTCAGTACACATACTCACTACTGACTACTCACTCCTTCGCGTCATTCACCTCAATCCAATATCCATCCGGATCACGGAACCAGATTTGTTGAACGCCGTCCACTCTTTTGGTGATGGCTCCTTGATTGCCATTCACATCTTCAAAGACAACCTTACTCGTTTTAAGTCGATCCACAAATAATTGCATATCACTCACACTAAAACAAGTGTGTTGGTTCTTATAATATTCTTTACTCTCCGTCGCACCTGAGATAATATGCAATGCCATTTTCGGTCCAATACGAAACCATTTATGACGACCGATGCGAAAGGGCTCCGGAATCGTATCCAATCCGATCACATGCTCATAAAAGAAAGCTGCTTTCTGCAAATCTTTCACATAAATGGCGGTATGATTCAGCCGAATAGAAATTTTCGTTTGTTGTGCATCAGCATTAGTTACAATGGCTACAAACAAAGAGTATAAAAAGAGTATACGCATACATTGGGGTTAAGCCTCTAAAAATACAGAAATCCCAACACCCATACCTCTAAACCACTATTTTTGCGATGGTAGAATTTGAACATTGATTTTTGAATATTTCTTATTCCATATTTCTCTGTTTCTCATTTTCCCCCGGTCCCATATTTTTCGCCTCGGCGGAGATAGAATATCCCCACAATACTGTGGGGAATAAACTTTGAATACAAGTTCTTATAAATAGAAATTTGGGTATTCGATATTCATCATTCAATATTCATGATTTCCCCCGGTCCCGTAGTTCAATGGATAGAATAGAAGTTTCCTAAACTTTAGATACAGGTTCGATTCCTGTCGGGACTACCCTACGGGAATGATGCAAAAAAAGCGCATCGTTCCCGTTTTTATTTCCTCTGTAACTCTTATCCATACTGCGTATCAACCGAATGGCTTCATTGACTCTTGGAGTTCGATAAGCTTTCCCATCAAAAACAAGTTTTTCTGGATATATCGAACCAATGATCTCCCTTTTCTTAGCTGTACTAGATGTATGATAAAGGGTGTCTAGTTGCGGTATAATATGAACAACCCTTTTAAATAGCAATTCCAGACTATGAGCCGAAGAATAGTTCGATTTCGCATCTGTCAGGTCAGATTCCAATTGTATAATTCTTTTTTCGCAGTCCATTTTCATAATCTTGAATTCAGTCGCATCTATATCATCCGACAAAAGCAGTTCCCGTGCTTTACTCAATCGATCATTTTGCTTTCTAATTTCATCCATTAATTGACGACTATTATCTTGTCGCTGGTTGCCATATGCTTTATGCAAATTCAAGAGCAATACTTCTGCAAGACTTTCAAGCCCCTCAGATCTATGAGGAAGAAGCCTTTTCAATTCTTTCTCAAACTCGGTATGAACGATTTCTGTTTTGAAACGACACTTACATCCCAAATTGCAATGATAATAGTGATAAAACCCACCTCTTCCCTTTGACGTACTCCCTGTTAACATTCGGCTGCAATCAGGACAAATCAGAAAACCCCTCATTGGAAATTCAGGGTTAGTATCTAGCTGAACTAGTTCCTTTCTCGCCTTCCGTTTATTACCTTCTAATACACGTTGTACTTTATTGAACAATGCATCAGAAATGATAGGCTCATGCAAACCTGGTACAATAGAGCTTTCCTCGTTTTTAAGAGCAGGAATAAAAATCTTACCACAATAGACAGGGTTTCTTAACAAATTATAAAAAGCACTTCTGCTTATTCCAAAACCCTTTCTGTTTAGTTCCTTTCTAATCTGATCCGGGAATATAATTCCTCGTGAAACTTCTTCAAAAGCCCATTTGACAATATTAGATTCTGGCTCTTTAATACCAATAAATTTCTTGCCTGCGTCAGTTGTTTTATTAATGTAACCAAAAGGAGCAGTAGCCATCCATCTGCCTTCTTTTTTCGCTCTTCGCATACCGTATAAAACGTTAAGTGCCCTGCGATCATTTTCTACTTCTGGTGCAGCAAGGTAGAATGCAAGCATCATTTTATTTTCGGGAATTGTAAGATCGAGTGGTTGTTCAATAGCCTGTGGTTCTACACCAATCATACGCAGTATATTAATCATCTGATAAGCATCTGCGGCATTGCGGCTAAAACGATCCCATTTTGTAAACAATAAAGCATCAGATTTTCCTTTGCTTCGTTTTAAATCAGATAGATACTTATTCCATTGTGGGCGTTGGAAAGTTTTTGCAGAGTAATCTTCAAAAAGAATCTTGCGAATCAACAAAGAATTATTTTCACAATACTTCCGCAATACTTCTTCTTGATTTCTTTGAGAATACCCTTTATCGGCTTGCTCATCCGTACTTACACGTATATACAAATCAACTGTCTTCATACTTTTGATTTAATGCCTAAAGTTACTAAATTTTTTAGCTGAACCCATTAAAAAAAACGCCTAAGAATTAGACGTTTCAAGAAAATAATTTTCATAGGCAATTCGCGTCAGTTTCATCATAAATTCTAAAATGATGGCAGCTTGTTCTATCGTAACATTTATTCCGCCATTGTTTAATATTTCTCTTGCTTTACTGACAGGGATTACATCCACTTCACACACTACCATTCTTCACCTCCTCTTTTTTACAATATGATTTTTACAACTTTCGTAAATACACTATGCTTTTAGCATTACCATTTTGGGGCAGATAACGGATGTAGCCAAACTCATGCAGGGCATGCATACATTTTTGATAAGTAGTAAATGAGTTTATTTTGGATCTCTCCATCACCTGTGATCGCTTGATCTCCAGTTCCTTATCCCAACCTTGTTGTAATCCTTCAAAAACTATCGCTACATAAACACTAATCAATGTTGCATTGATACGAGTATCCTCAGCAATTGTTTCATAAAATTTAGCTAACCACCCTTCTCTGGTATCCACTTATTATTTTTTAGCTGGTTTCTTTTTCTTCTTTCCTGCACCATGAATAATACTTGACTTTCTTTCAGGGTCACTAGCAGTCGCTAACAACTGCCTTTGTAAATGAAATTTTTTCTCCACCCAACGGTTTTGTAGAAACTTAAATGCTTCTTGTGCTGAAATGGTATGTACTTCATCAACGACATAAAAACGCTGTGATATTTCTTGGCGAGCTTTTATTGCCGAAAGATTCGGCACCAAGGCTTCGAGCGGTGTATCTACCCAATATTTATACAATATCAAAGTACTATCCTCAATTCCTGCAAGTTCTTTTAATAGCAGTGTAGCTTCCTGTATCATTTCAAGTGGTACTACTATCTGTTTAGATGAACCCCTTGCCTCAGCGATCTGGAGCCAATTTATTTTTTCCATCTTCCTGTCATAAGGCTTTAACAATTCATTTAACATAATACCTTTACGCAGCACAGCAATGAAATAAGGGATATCGTAACCTTCTTTGTCAGTTTTTTCCACTTTAACACTATAATGACAACTGTCATTACCGTTAACATGATTAAAATGAAGAAGAAAACTGTCTTCAGAAAAACACATTCTACTCATCAATTTCTCTTCCATGCCGCCGTCAAAACCCAGTGAAAGCAACCGGGTTTTGAGCGACATGATAACGGATGTATCTAGCATATCAGTTGATTTTTTGTCCTACGTTATGTTTTACTTCATCATTCACTGGCAACAAATCCGGTTTCTTTTCGCCGAGCGCATCCCCAACGTTGACCTGTAGGGATCCTTCCAGTTTTCTCTCATCTGCGGGAGCGAGGCCGTAGCGCTGGTCGGGTTTTTCAGCAGGCACGTATAACTTTTTTCCATCCGTGTCAAACATTTTAAGCGTTTTGTATTGTGGATCGGCAGTTATCAGTACCGCTTTTTCGTTACCATCCTTCAACAGTGTAACAGATGCCAGATTCCCTTTTTCAAGCGATGCAACAAGTGTTTGCATTTTATCTGGATCAGTCAATTCTTTAAGAGGAATACGAGCCACTGCTTCTTTCACATCATATCCAAAGTTCTCGTGAAAGTGTTTCACTTTGGCATTACCGCTTTGTTCCCGCTCTGAAAAATCCAGTTTTACCCAAGCCTTGTATTTTTCTCCTTCTTTCGGGGAAAGCTCTTTGAACACTGCCCGGCCATTCAACAAGTTGCAAGATTCTTTGAAAGTGATGCTTTGTCCTTTGTTGTTAATGTAAAAGGTTTGACTCATTTCACGACCCTCTTGTTTAAGGGTAGCATCGTACTTGTTAAAGAAATAAAACTCCTTCTCATCACGCTCAGAGCGCTTAAAATAAAGGACGGCCTCCATTTCGTCCTTACCAAACGTATGTGATGCCTTCATCTGAAAATCTGGTAGACCTTCTTTCAGATTTTTTTCAAGTTGTTCACTCAAGCCTTCTCCAAATCCCAGAAACTTCAGTTGATTCTGGAGGTAGTCCATGTTCTCTACATTCATAACATTGTTTTTATGGTTAAATAATGAATCCTTGTTTGAATGGAAGTATTTCCCTTTGAGTATATCTTCCAAATATGGTTCCATAGCCGTTCCTTTCCAGTGCCGTTCAGCAAGTGTGGTAGCAGCTAACAACCCTTTTCCACTGTGAAGCGCCAATGCAGAAACCCTTTCAAGTGTGTACTCCATCCTATTGCGTAATATTTGTTCATCCACACTCATTGAAGTATGGTTGACCATTAATGGATCGTAAGTAACAGCTGTCCAATCATATCCATCCATTAGTTGTTCAACCTTTGCATAGGAGCGGGAATAAAGTAATTCAGAATAATATTCCAGTATACTGAGGTCATCGATTTCAATGTGTGAAAACTGAATACCTTCTTTTTGATTACTTCGAACAGTTTCCTGTATGTAGCCAAGAACTGCTTCCGTCGGAAGTAGTGTGACTTCTTTATCTTGACCATGATTAAACAGTTGAAAATCCTGTGCACGATAAACGAGGTCAAAAAAATGAAGATCATACGCTGATAACTGCTGGATTCTTTCATCAAATCCAAGCCAGAGTTTATCCTCTCTTAAAGCATCTTCTAATGCCCTGCAAAATGTCGGCAAATGAGAAACGGGAATATTCATAGTTATTTATTTAAGTAAATACGCTTTAAGCAAAAGATGATTAGGAACGGTAAGTGACAAGTGTCTTTCCCCTGCTCTTTCATGAAGCTGAATTTGTAAAGTATGTGTAGGTGTAAATGCCGACTTTGGCACCAGTACGACAATAATGGATATCTGTTTTCCTCTTACTAAACTCGTTTCCATTTCTGTCAACAGCAGCGGTAATTCACGTTCCTGCTCAGCTTTACGTCTAGCTGTGCGCATTGTGCCAAGTCTCGCGGCGATACGCCCCACTTCATAACTAAATGGAGAATGATTCTCCATCCGCATCTTCACTGCAATAATTTCTCCATTCGTATATACCCCATGAAGAGAAAGGCTTACATTGCCAATGCTGTACCTGACTCCGTGCATTCTGTTATTGAGATGAATCACCCTGCGGGCAAAATGAAGCATCGCCGTATCCTGATCTATTCGCTCGGATACACCAAGATTTAGGGTCAGTATCGAAGGGTAATTAGAAAACCTGACCAGAAAGGAATACAACTTCCCCCCCGCTGTGACAACAGTAAGATTCGTAGTGTCCGAAAATAAAGTATCCGCTTTCACGCGTAGAATATTACTGATCGACTTTTGTACTACAATACGTTCACTCCCCCTATCAACCGAAACAATATCTGATGGAAATATCAGATTAGTTGTTTGGTTATTACTCACCTCAATCAGTATTGACCTGATTACGCTTTGTCCGTGAACTTTGGCAAACAATACCACTATACAAATGATCATCCACACTTTTTTCATACCACTATCATTTATTTTCTTTCAACAATATTTTATACCCTGCTGCAATTCGGACACGAACTGTTCTCACTTTTTTACCCAACAGATTTTTAGCTGCACCAATTCCAGCTATTGCTGCCTGTGTTTTAATTGAAGGATCAAGACTCAATACATTAACCGATCCAAGCGATTGTTCCGCTGTTGATTTTATAACATCTCTTTTAATAGATCCTGGCACATAAATCCCTTCGATACCATCAAGATCATAAATTGATAATGCAACTGTATAAATTTGGTTAGCGATACGAACTGAGGGAATTCGAACTATCAATCGCTCGTTATTCAAAGAAGCAAGTCCATAAATAAAAGTCCCTGTTGGTAGTTGTTGAGCTCCAACGGAAATTGCTTGATTAAGTTGCAACTTCACCATTGACCCTTCTTCCAATACTTGCGCATTGGGTATGCACGCAGAAAACGATTGATTGTTCAGCAGAGTTGTATCTTCATCTAAAAATCTCTTTGATTTTTTTATCGTTTGCTTTCTCCCAAAGAAACTTTCTTCGACCTGAGAGCCACTAAGCACACCCACAATATTTTCAGTAATCGCTTCTTTATTTGCAACCACCTGAGTTGGCTGTTCTATGGCGGCTAGTTTATCCAGCACTTTATGGATTGCTTCCAAGTCTGGATCAACTTCATCTAGTTTAGACAATTGCTCAATTTTAGGCAAACCCCTTTCCTCTATTGGAGTTTCGTTCACGCCTAAACTAGCGGGATAGGTTTTCGGATAAAATCTATTTGGTTTTTTTTCAAATATTGTTTGATCAACTTCATGACTTTTTTCGATGCTATCTACAGTCAATGCATAAGGGTCTCTGCTGATCTGCTCCTGTCGTCTGATAGAATCTGCATCCGCCAATTCATAAAAAGCCAATTTATCCTTGCTACTATCTTTTACATTAATTGCATTAGGTAGCTTAGTATTCAATCCATTAATCTTCTGTGTAGCGTCTAGGCTTGCTTTACCACCCCCCATCAGCCAAAACATGACCGTTACAAATGGAGTAACCAGAAGTGGCAATGCGATATAAAGCCTTATCGTTTTTAATTGTTCACTCATCTGCTTTCAATTTTGAGATCTTTGTTTTCGATAACTTCCCAATGCTCGATCAAAAACCCATGAGGGTTATGATCCGAACGCGCCACCTCTCTTAAAACACCTCTTGTAACAAGACTTCTTTTAACTATACTGGTGGAACGAGTGATCGTAATGGTTGCTGAACAATAAAAGGAATAGGGTGTGGTAGTAACGCTAACCGCAACACTATCTATATTGATTTGCTGACTCACATTCCCTGAAATGATACCAGCGATATAACCTGTCTCAACCAAATCATCATATTGTTTCTTCGCTGATGCGTCAGCCATATACAATGCCTTTCTAATAGAAGTAGTAATCGCTTTTTCATCGGGATCAAGTTCAAAGAACCAGGTATGAAACATAACGATGTGATCACGCGCTTCTACATTTAAGTTTTCTTTTCTGTTTGATGCCATAACTTCCACGGCCTTACCGTTGGCCAGAATATATACCCTGTCCTGCATCCTTGCCGAGAGACCGGCATTTTGATAAACGGCATAACCGCTTACCAGTAAACTACCTGTGACAACTACCAGCATCATTGCTTTCATCGCACGAAAAGCGGTATCTATATTTTGAGTTGGTTTAAACATTTATTTACTGTTTAATTTGTCTTTGAAATATCCTCCGCTTACGCTGGAATCACTCATGCTGCTACTCATCTTGTTAGCGCTGCCGCCTAATGCATCAGCAGACATTCCTGAAGTAGCTACACTTATTGCCTGTTTACCCGCCCCTACTGACATCGTGGTTACCTTATGCAATAAGGCATTACCTCCGCCAGCGTTAACGATGTAATTGGCTACTGAAGGAACTGTAAAATATCCGATGATACCAATCAACAGAAATGCTATATAAGCCCAATCGGTGGTAGAGAAAGGCTGACCAGGCATGGTGGCACCAATTGTTGAACCAGTGATCATATTCTCCTGTATCTTGGCAATGATAGCTCCGAAAATATTGGCGACTGGTAACCACAAATAAACATTGATGTACCTGGCAAGCCACACAGTAAGTAAATGTTGAAACCCATCAAAAATGGAAAGTGCAAATACAATGGGGCCTACTATAGCAAGTACGATCAGATAAAAAGTTCGTATGACATGTATGATTAATGCCGCAGCTTGAAAAACGAGTTCTAATAGTTCTTTTATACCGGCTCTGATCCAGTTCGCAGGGTTTAGTGCCCCCATACCCCAAGTACCCGTTTCGTGTAAGGCAAGGTATTGTTCCATCGCCTTATTGGAATCTTTAACCATAGCCGCTGTGCCTTCTACTGTCGGCTGCAATATGCCGTTGAATAAGGCGATCACATTCGGGAATATCAAAATACAAAAGCCTATTACAAAAGGTCGAAGCAACCCATATAAATCGATGGGTTGTGCGGTAGCAATATTGCGCCAGATACGCATAGCGATATAACAAAGTGTTGCAAGTCCACCAATACCACGCGCTACTACGATGAGTTGACTGCACATCGGCATCATGTCGTTATACAATTGATCTAGTATCGATTGCATATAACTCCCGTTGGAGATCGACTGGGCTGTCACACAAATGGGCAAGATCATTGCCATTCCTACATACATCACTATTCTCATATCTCTACTAATGAATGGTTCCCAATTTTCTTACTGCCCCTATATCTCTTTTCTTTTGCGAGCGAAGGATCATCTGCTTATAATAGTCATCACGTAAGACATTCAATTTTAAAACCTGTCTATCAATACTCTGTTTAATTTTTGAAACAACATCTGTTCGTTCTCCATCACTCATACGAAATTTATTGGGCGTAAGAACAGTAACTAACAATTTCACATCTGTATTGACAACTTCTTCTATTGCGTAAAAAGCAGTCCTAACTTCAGATAGTTCTACAGTAGTGAAAACATTACTTAGCGATAGTTCACGCAACAAAGTTTTGAAATCAACCGCAAGTTGCTGCTGGCTATTATAAATCCTATTAACCATAGGATTATTGCGGAGAGTGGGGCTAACAAGCAATAAACCATCTAAATAATTTTGATGTAGCGTGAATGTGGATTTGTCAACATCAAGTATCGCATTGTACCCATTTTCTAATGTCCGGTAAGTAGATTTCATTTGCGATAGCATCAGCTTAAATTGAGCGAGTTTTTCTAGGTTTAGCCGAAGCTGTTCCAGTTCTTGCGCCTGCGCAGATAAACGCAGGTAAAACACTAAGGAGAACAAAAAACACAGTATTTTTTTCATGGTTGCTGATTTAGTTTTCGAAGAATTTGGAGTTCTGTTTGTTTACTCAACTTATTATCAGAAAGAAATCTTAACTCTTTATTGAGCAAGTTGATTTTATCAAGACAATCAACCATTGCATCACGTAGTGTTGTAATAGTTACAATTCTCTCCGCATCTTTCATCGTTAACTGCCCGGTCGTTAATACTACTTGTAGTGATCCTATTATTTTTCTGCTCAGTTGTAATAAATCATCAAATGCCCTTTGCTGCAAAGGATCTTTAGCAAATATTTTGCATGCAATTGCCACTTGCACCTGCATTGATAATATTTGTTTTACATGCGGTAATGATTTCACCTCCCCATTCACCCCTTGCATTTCATTAAAATAAGTTGCATATAGTTGCTGTTGCTTTTTTTGCCAATCATTGATTTCGACAAGTTTGTTTTTAGAAAGCGTTTCCTCAGCAACTTGTTGCGACCTCTGCAACCAGATAGTTTCATTCTGCAACTTTTGAATTTTTAAGTCAATTGCTTTGATAACTTTTGCAACGACCAGCGATACAGGATCAACACTTTGCGCAGGAAGCACTTGCGCAAAACAAACCATCAAAAAAAGAATGATTACTTGTTTCATTTTTCACAAAAAATTTTGATATACATGTCAATCATGGCATCTTCACATATCTTGCGCGAAGACCACACACGATACATAGGTAAATAATAGCGATAACTGCTGCTAGCAGCAGTATATATTTTAATTTCATAGTACCATTGATTTAATACCTGCTTCCATACTACCAAATCGCTCGGCAGCCTGTAACACCTGTAGTTTTTCTTTTTCTTCTGTGGTATAAGTCAGGTATTCTTCTGGCGATACTTCTACACGGTAGACTTTGCTTACCCTGCCTCCCAGCGAGATAAACACTTCTTTGTATTTCCTACCGGACTCATTATTCATATTTAACGACAATACCAGTGTTCGCTCTTTATCCGTTAGCCCCAGCAACTGCTGCACTTCATCAAAGCGATGTTCATACTTGGATTGATCGAGTAGTATTTTACAATCTGCATTATTAATAATGGCATTTTTAATAATATCCGAATGGAGGATATCATCGATCTCTTGGGTGATCACCACCGGCTCACCAAAATATTTACGTGCGGTCTTGTAGAGATATTTGATGTATTCGGCCATGCCTGCTTTTGCAATGGCTTTCCAGGCTTCTTCAATCAGCATCATTTTGCGTACACCCTTTAATTTGCGCATTTTGGCAATGAACAGTTCCATGATGACCAATGTGATGACAGGTAAAAGGATCGGATGATCTTTGATAGTATCCAGTTCAAATACAATAAAAGGCTGATCCAACATATCAAGGTTCTCTTCTGCGTTCAGCAGGTAGTCAAACTCGCCGCCTTTGTAAAAAGGTCTTAATACATAAAGAAAATTCTGTACATCAAAATCATGCTCCCTGACTTTATCATGTTCCAATACTTTCACAAAGTCAGTTTGCAGGAATTCATAAAAACTATTGAAGCACCTAAAGCCTATGGAACGCTCATAATAGAGTTGCAAGGCATTGGATAAAGCGACGTATTCTGAGCGTTGTAAAACTTCATCATCTCTTTTCCATAGTGTAACAAGTAGTGTCTTGATACTTTCCTTTTTTTCTGTATCGGGCACACGACCCTGCTCAATATAAAAAGGGTTAGATCGGATTGGGCTTTCTTCTGAGTGTGTATAATAATATCCGTTCTGTAGTTCACAAAGCCCTTTGTAAGAGTGTCCGACATCGATCACTACGATATGTGCGCCTGCTTCAAAATAAGTTCGGTTTAGATGATTATCTAAAAAGGATTTACCACTACCCGACGGTCCTACGATGATCTTTCCCCTGTTGGAGATGATGCCTCGTCGCAGCGGTTCATCAGAAATGTCTACCAAAAGTGGCCTGCCTGATTGGCGGTCGCCAAGTCGTAGCCCAAAACCACCTGTGTCAGAGCGATAGCCAGTTTCGTTATTAATAAAACAGGAAGCCTGTGCAGCAAAAGTCAGAAAGGTTTCATTACTCGGCAGGTCAGCCGCATTTCCGGGAATACCAGCCCAATAGAGTTGTGGCGCTCCTACAGTTTCAATTTTTGTTCTTGCATCAATAGATGCAAGTGCGGCACTGCACTTGTTTTTGATATCCTGCATCTGTAATGAATCATCTGTCCATGCAAGGATATTGAAGTGTACTGATACTGGTGTACCCTGCTGTCCTGCGGCTTCCTGCAGGTATTCTTCCGTGGCTTTTTTTGCAATTAAATTATCCCGAGAATAGGCTGAGAGCGATTGCAAACGGAGTCTTTTTCTCTCCAGTTCTTTGACAACACTCTGCGGCTCTTCTATGCGGATAAACTGCTGATAAATATGATTGACACTCAGGAGCTGGCAAAGCGGTGCGACAAATCCCACAGGAAATTTCGTGGTATCAGTAGAATATTTGTCGTAAGTCATTCTGGATCCACAGAAAGAAGGCAAATCTTGTGGATTTCCAAGTGTAAACAGACTACAGTATTTCTCACCCACTCTCACCCCATCTGAAAAATCCAAATCACGGCGAATACCATCATTGCCAAGCAATAGATATTCATTGACAATACTTACCAGCTCTGTATCAGTAAGTCTTTTGCATTGGATGAATCCACTATCAGATAGGATATGTGCGAATTGCATACAGACCCCTTCAAATATGTTTGCAAAAGCCGGATCAATTGTTTGGATGGGAACGAGATGCTTACGTAATAAAGAAGAATATAAAGATGTTACTTTTTTACGCATACCGTCAGGTAGTGTTAGCATCAGTAAGCTTTTGTGCGCAAGAAACGGTCGCTCATGAAAAAAACGCTCACTGGCATGTGACAGGAAACTATGTTCCTTGTCAAAATCACCTATGTATTTTTCTTCAGTGAACCAATCCTGCTTATGTAGCAAATAACCCACCGGTAATGCCTTAATAGCTTTAATCCAGCTCTGGTGAATTGCTTCATACTCCGAGTTCGAGATGGCAAATATCTCTGGTAAGGTTAGGGCAAAGCCAATCGTAATATCCCCCGATTTGGAAATTAGCATATCCCGCTCCGCACAGTAAATAGGTATTATCTCAGAAAGATTTTTCATAGCTTAAAAAAAGTTGATCACAAAAAATTGTTTGAGGAATACCACGTGCCGCCCTTTGCTTCATCCAACCATGAACACCATAGCGCTTGTTGAGGGTATACACCAGCGTAAACAAGATGCTTCCAAGTATAATGATGAGCAACGTACATATTGTGAGTGGCGCTCCCAATAGATACAAGCACACAAACAGCAGGAGAAGCACAGTCATACCAATTGCCAGATAGTAGATGTATTGTCCATAGAGACCCCTGAAAACAATCGGCTTCCCAATTCCTTTATTTATGTTATAAATACTATTCATGTTATATCCTGATTGCTTTTATTATTTCTTGACCGACCTGCGGAAGCAGTTCATCAATCTCATCCTCCTTTTTCATTTCAGAAAAATCCATCTGCTTAACCCCTTCAGAAAGTAGTTGCTGTTTTTGAAGGTTGACAGTGATTTCTCTTTCAAGTCGAGAGAGTTCTGTTTTCATATTTTTAAGTTCGACCTCTTTCTCAAAAGGTTTTTGACTTAAAGAATCCAGTTGCGGAATCTGTCGATCAGCCTCTATTATCTCTGTTGTATATTTTTTTATCAGGTTGTCTACACGGTCAATGGCGTTGAGGAAATAGCGAGCTGCGAGCTTAGGATGATCCAGATTTAGGTGACCCGAATTATACGTATACTTAATACCCGTTTCTTTTCGCGTGGCATAAAAAGTATTGACTGTCCGGTATTCATACAAGCCTCCTTGTTCATAAGCCTCACGGGAGTGAGCGATATAGCAACCAAATCCATATAATTCGCCAATTAGTTTTTCTTTTCCCTCACCATTCTCCGGTATCCATTTCTGAGAAAGACGCATCAGATATTTACCAATGGTCTCTGAATCTCCCTCTACCGCATGCACATGAAGTGCATTAATCTTTGTACCATCGGCTTCCAGTTTCAATAGACTCTTGTATTGTTCTTCATCCGCTTTCAACTTGTTATGGATAGCAAGATTCTTTGTTCTGTCTTGAACCAGATTTTCCAGTTGGTAACGGCTTCTCATGAGCTCACGCATATGAGCGGCGCGAAGACCTTCCATAACCGCAATCTTTTTTTCGAGCTTTGATTTTTCGAGAAGCGTGGTGTCACCGGATAGGATAGCGATGTATTCAGAAAAATTCATTCCAGTTTTTTCATCCATAGCACCTTCATCAATACTGCGCACATGGAGTTCAGTATTTTTCATTTGTGAAATAAAAGTCTGCTTGTTTTTGAGCAAGTTAAATTTGTAATTATCCAGTGATAGCTCCACGGCGTAGATATAACTTTTGACCTGGTTGTTCAGTTTCGCTTTCGCCAGCTCATTTCCTTTTCTAACACCACGACCATTACGTTGTTCCAGTTCAGCAGGCTTCCATGGAATATCAAGGTGGTGCATGGCAGCAATGCGTTTTTGTACATTTAGTCCTGTCCCCGCTTTCTCAGTGCTGCCGAGCAGTATGCGGATATCGCCCACATTCATTTTTTTGAACAGTTCCCCTTTTTGTTTGTCTGTCCAGTCATGAATAAAACTGATATGATGAGCGGGAATGCCATGGTCATTCATTAGTTTTTGCTTCAGCGCATCGTACAAATTAAAACTGTCTGCCTTGGGTGTACCAATATCACTGAAAACGATTTGTGTACCCCGATCTTCAGAAGTGTTGCGGTAGATATCTGAAACTTTTGAAGCACAAACATTTACCTTATGGTTGGGATGGTCTTCATAAATATGTTCATTGATGAGCCGCATATCGGCGGCCATTTTCTTGGCGTAGTTAGTAGCAATCAGCATCCGACCTTTATCCTCTTCCTCAGAAAGTTTTCCGCGTCCGATGAGTTCACCATTACCTGTTTTGGCAAACTGCATCAGCTTTTGAATAAACTCCTGCTGATCGGGTGTGGGTGCAATATTGACTAGTTCCTCGACCAATACGGGTCGATCCAGCCCAATATGTTTGGCTGTTTTATAGTCGGTAATCTCGTTATAAAACATGGCCAGTTCCGGCACTTTGATAAAATGACGGAACCTTTCCTTAGCGATGATCTGGTTGGTTACTGAAAACTCAAAATCAGTAGACTTTTTAGCAAACACAGCAGCCCATCCATCGAAATTGATGGTCTGTTGGCGTTCCATTTCCCGAGGACGCAAATACTTAAATAGCAAGTACATCTCAGTCAGGCTGTTGGAGATCGGCGTACCAGAAAGAAAGGTCACACATAGGTCGCTGTTAAAACGGCTCTGCAATTCCCGTACAGCAAAAAGCATATTCAGCGCTTTCTGACTCCCTTCCAGATTACCCAGTCCGGCTACCCTAGTGTGGCGAGTGGTGAAAGTGAGATTTTTGAATTTATGGGATTCATCCACAAAGAGGTGATCAATACCCATGGAGCAAAAGTCAATGCCAGCATCCTTTTTTTCTTCAATGTTTTTAACGACCTCCTGTAGTTTAGCGGCAGTGTTATTTTTGCGTATCTCCAATCCTTTGAGCATGCGACGGCCGATGGAACCACCCATTTCTTTGAGCGTGTTTAAATCACGTTCAATATTGTCTAACTCCGTTGTGAATATTTCCCTTTGTATTTCCTGACTCTGTGGAATTTTTCCAAACTGGTCATGCGTTAAAATAATACAGTCCCAACGATTATTTTTAATCTCATGAAATAGTCTTAAACGATTAGCAGGACTAAAATCAGTTTCAGACGGTGCTAGTAACCTTGCATTAGGGTAGGCTCTACGAAAAGTATTGCGTATATCATCCACATTTGCTTTCAGTGCAAGAATGACAGGTTTATCAATAACCTGCAACCTTTTCATTTCGTGTGCCGCAACAATCATGGTCAGTGTTTTCCCAAGACCCACTTCGTGATCAATAAGTGCACCACGGTTCTGAATGATCCGCCAGATAGCATTTTGTTGGCTGCTATAAAGGTTATCAATCCCTAGTCGTTGTTTATCCAGACCGGGTAAACTCAGGTGACTTCCATCATACTCACGTAACACATAACAGTTAAATGTCCGGTTATAGAGTTCTTCTAATTCTTTTCTCTCTTCAGGTGGTAATGCGGTAAGCCACTCTACAAACTGCGATCGTATATTTTCAATTTTCTGATGTGCGAGTTGCGTAGCTTCATTATCCGGCACTCGGATGGTGCGATCACGAACTTCCATTTCATACGTAAAAAAAGGATAAGTATTCTCCAATGCGTTTTCTAACAGGGCATCCCCATACATGGTTTTGCCATTTTTGGGTACCACCGCATATTCAGCATTGAACTTTGTATTCTGTCCCCGCACATCAACCCTGAATGCATCAATGGATGGGAAATACTCTACATTCACACGCAGTTCAAAAAGGTTCGTACAAAACCGTTGGTAATAATCAATGGGTATCCATCTTTCACCCATATTGAAGTCGAGTAATTCAAAAGGAATTTTTTCAGGCTGCACTTTTTCCAGTGCTTCAACAGATCGTATTAATTGAAGATTTCTCTCGTCTTCTTTCAGAGCTTTACGTGCGATATCCAGTTTTTCTACGACATTCCCACTCAGGTATTTATCAACAGGTTCAAAGACAAGAGAAGATGGATTATAATAAATATGTTGACCAAGTGCGGTTATTGCTTCAGTTTCACTGCATCCGAGTGCAGCCGCTATAAATTCTAGGTCGACGATACCGCGGTCATCCAGACTATGTGCCATCGCGTCGAGCGGTTCATCGGTGCGGAACAGGTCTTTCTCACGAATCAGTGACTGCGTAAGTATATCCGACTTCACAAAATACTCACCTTCCCTGCGCTCCAAAGAGGAAAGTAAAGTTGTGCCGTACAGGGTATCACGCCCGATTTTCTTTACATTGGCGGGTAGGTTCAAAAGACCATGTGATTCCACAAATCTTTCATAAAGTAGGTTAAGCGCAGCTCGGCGCACTTCAGTTTCATCCTGCTGAAGCAGTATATAGGCATCACGAAGCGCAGTATAGGCTTCATAAAAAGCTACATCCTGAAAAGGTGAAACCGAAGGTTGGAAAATGGGTTTTGCACCTTGCTCGTAATGCACAAACCCAATCTGTTCCCCATAAACAATCAGCATTCTTTCACCATAAAACGATGGAAGGTTTTCTAAAACAGGATATAAGTCTTGCTTACTGAGAGGTGCAGAAAAAATAGTTTCCCCTTCATTATAAAAGGTATAGTCATACTTTGAAAGCTGGAGCCCGAGTGAAGAAAGCTGTCTTGTGACCTGAGAGGCATTCATCCACTTGGCACTGACATCTACTTCCTCTAGGTTACTATAGAGTCTGTATACAAACTCTTTTGAGTAAACAGATCTTGCAGTGATCAAAACGATGCTGTCATGACTAGGTTGCTCCTTTGCGCGAATCGTATTGATGATCTTCGCAGACGATTTGAGAACACTATTCTGATCCATCTCCGTGATATAACCCAACGCTTTATTAACCGATACGGCTGGTGCCATATCAAAAAGACCGAGCTGCACACTTGTTGTAGCATCCTGTGGTTCTGGAACATCTAAAAAATGCAAGGCATTTTCCTTTGTCAGTTGTTGCGCAGGAGACGCTGTAAAACGAAGCCGCTCGCTAAAATCTTTTCGCAATCTTGATTGCAGATTTTCTGCGATCTCTTCCATAGAGCCGTTCTGCCACACCATCTGATGTGCCTGCCCATACTGGTTCTTGCCAGCAGCTATCTTATCACCCAGTATGATATCTATATGTTCTGTGATATATTGATTGATGTGAAATACACCGAATTCATTTCGCTGTTGTACTGTTTCAAGCAACAAGGTCTCTGCTTTTGATAACGCCAGCTTATTTTCTCTTTTTTGTACTATGAGTAAATGAGTGGGGGCCTCTACATTAGCATTTTCTTTCATCAGGTTATCAGGCAGTACAGTAAGAGATATAAAATCTGCTCTTTTAAACAAATACTCTCTGACTGTTTTGTTCGAAGGACTACTAAGAAATCCATCGGTAGTGATATAAGCCATCAGTCCACCATCACGTAGTTTTTCCAATCCCTTTGCAAAAAAATAATTGTGGATTTTTTCTGTAACACCCTCTCCCTTAAACTCAGGATCGTACACTGGAAAATTACCAAAAGGAATATTGCTGACGATTAAATCAATACTTCTTTTTTGATCCACTCCGGTTTGTTCGAAGGGTTTAATAGCGACATGAAGATTAGGAATTCTACTACCAAGTGCCGTTAGTATTTTACCGGTCAATATATCTTTTTCTACTGCGATGATTTTCTCAGTATCTGGAAAGGCCTTTACCGCAGCTTCTACAAAAACACCAGCACCTGCACTAGGTTCGTAAATAGTTTTGTGTACTGTACCCTGTTCTCTTAAGACATCACACAAGGTTGTAGCAACAAATGACGGAGTATAATAAGCAGTCAGCACACTATTCTTGATGGAATCGATAACTGCTTTATAATCAGGTGCCGATAGTTTTGCTTCGAGTAGTGCATGGAGTTCCATCACTAAAGCATGAAGTGTAAGATCAGTATCTGATGCTCCCTGTGATACCCACTCATCAATAGGTGCGCGAGGATAAAGCACTGCTTTTATACCACCAAATCCTGCATACGCACGTACGGCAGACATTTGTTGATCCGAAAGCTGGTCACCCGGCTTCCAGTCAAGTGCAATGCTAATCGCACGCATATTGGTTCTTAATGTTTGTACTGCATGAAAGCCCATGACTCACATTTTCTTGACTTCACATTTTGTTTCATCCTTCCTGCAATGCCAGATACTCAGCAATGGCACCAGTGATCGCATAAGCGAAGAATCGATTGTCCTCATCAAAACTCAATTCATCAAATACTTGCCTGCAATGCAACTGTATGTTTACTAGTTCAGCATCAAGAAGGCTCAACTCTTGGTAGCGCCAATAAACATCCGGGAACTCTTCCTCTAGGATGCGGCGTAAATAGTTTTGTTGTTGATCTTGTTGCATGATTTTATAATGTTTATGCAATAAATTAAATACCGAAGAATGCCCGAATCACCGTTGTTACTACGACCAGGAATACGCAAGAGCCAAACCAGGCAGCGGCTACTTTACCTGTGTCATGATCGCCTGCATTCCACTTATTAAAAACTTTGATAGCACCTATCAGTCCTACAATGGCCCCCACTGCATACATTAGTTGTGTACCGGATGCAAAATAGCTGCGTACTCTCTGGTTGGCTTCCAATATGCCGGCATTCCCGTCCTGAGCAAAAGCAGCCACAACGAGGACAAGCAATAGAGAAAGTATTTGTATTTTCTTTTTCCACTTTTTCATACACTCATTATTTGTTTGTTTAAAACATGCCCGCCACCATCTGACTTACGCACTTGGTTCTCCTGCACTTGAGGCGGCGGGGCATGTGGGTTGCATGGGTGTTTATTCCATACTCACTCTTTCTTCCGCTCTTTCCACCACTGCAACAATTCTTTTCTGTACATCCATCCCACAGCGATATAATAACCTGCTAATACAAGTATAATCGCACCGATGTACTGCATCCAACTGATTCCTTGAAACATATTCGTCGATTATTTTTTAAACCTCCTTCCCTCCCTTCACTATTGTCTTTTGCTGGAAGTAAAGAGCTTACCTCACACTTTGAAATCTCTGTTTTATAATCAGAGAGTACCGTTTCAGTTTTTTCAACTAACGCTGGCATTTCCTGAGCGTAGTCTTGTAAATAATAACATAGCCAACCTTAAAATATTGATGAATGACCCTGTTAAGCAGTTCAGGATATTCGCTTTTCAGTTTATCACCGATGTGCCCCACTACTTCTTCCATAATCCCGAATGAGCGTGTAACCTTGTGTTCTAATTCGCAATCATTGGCAAGATCAGGCACAGTTGTACCTACGTACCTACCATGCTTTCATTAAATGGTTTACTATTGAAAACTTCCAATGTTCAAATACAACGTCAGTCCATACGCCTGTTGCATGGGTGCCAAAGCCGCTTTGATACCAAATGGTATAATATAGTGTAGATCAATACCCCATGACTGATCTTCAACAAATCCTTTATACCCTGCACCTAATGAACCATATTTTCTATTGCCATAGTCTTGGTGTTCAAGTGATAGACCAGTACGTAGAAAGAAACTTTCTGCAAAACCCATTTCCGCTCCCAGCGAATATCTTGACGAAGCAAATGAACCTTTCAATGGTTTACGAATATCCAGTGCTACTGACCATGCTTTCATTTCATCCTGATCTGTGTAAGCAAAGCCGACTCCAGTTTCACCAACCTGCCATAGATCATTTCCCAAATTGTTTACCACCATACCCAATGAAAATTTTCCTATTGCATGATAATATTGTAGATCAGCTGACACACCATAACGGTTCAATGCACCTCCAGCTTCAAAGCTTCTTGCACCGAGCAATCGAAGTGTAGCACCAATACCCGACGATGAACTTAACCTTACCCCGACAGTACCACCGATGTTATAAGCCACATTACGATAAATCGCGAGGCTTGCCCCATAATTATCACGGGTTGTAAGGTTGCCGAAATCAAGATAATTCACCGCAAAACCTAATGTTGTTGACTCTCCTGTTGTTGTGAGATAATCAACACGAATAAATTTGGTGTCCTGAAACAAGTGCCGCATCCATGGCAAATAACTTACAGAAGTCTGATGCAGGTAATTGGTGAACACTGTCTTACCTACATTATATCCTAGTTGCTGGTTACCAGTTGCAGAAGCTATACCTGCATCACCCATCGCTGCCCCCCTGCTATGTGTACTCAACTGAGCGTATATATGTCCAGGCACTAATAGTAAAATCAATAGCCATCTCATAACACATCAATTGTTTGGTTAAGTGTATCGGAATGCTTCCCTAAATCATCCACCACAAAAAAGGAAAGAGGATAACTGCCTTTCTGATGAAAAATATATTGGAGTTTATCAGTGGAACTGGTAATCGATTGACCAGCTATATCATAGTGATATGAAAGTATTTTACCGTAAGGTTGTACACTACCACTAGCATCAAAATAAAATCGCTTTCCACCTAGATCACGGTCATCAGCTCTCCAGCTAAGTTTTGCACTGGGTCTTTGAGCTACCGCCGCATGAATCATTAATTTTTTTATTACAGATCTGCCTAACTGATCTTTCAGAGATACTTCTACTGCATACAAACCACTTCGGTTAACCGAACAAAAAACAGTATTCCATTCTCCAGCTACAATTACAGGTCGATCATTGGTAAGTGCTTGCCCACGATAACTAAACTGAATTTGCCCGCTGCTGTCATAAAACTTTAGGTGTAGCTGATGTGCTGCAGGTAATGCTTGCAGTTGAAATATTCCATTGCCATTGATATTAAAGGGATCTTTTTCCCTTACATACATGGTGTCTTTGGAAAAAACAATCTTTGGACCTGTCTGGGTTTGCTTTAAAGAAACTTCCTTATTACTGCAGGCCGCGGTTAACAGCAATAGTAACCCACTAAATATATTTTTCATACATATTATTGTTTATAGATTTTATCTGTGTGTTTGACACCATTATAAAATCCTGTGATAAAATAAGTTTGCTGTCGAGGTAGGTCATGCACATCTTCTAAAACAAAAAGATTCTCTCCTTGTCTGCCGGACTTTAACCAACTTTTTAACCATCTACCATCTGTAGCAAACAAATCAATCCTTACCTGCTCGTGTTTGTTTAGTATCACAGACAGCTTCAGATGTTGATCAAATGGATTGGGAAATACATTCCAGTCCTTCAACTTTCCTGTGAAAGATTGATCGGGCAATACTGCCGTTTTCATCGCACCTACTTTTATATGAGAGTAGAACATTGCTTTACATCCACGTATAGTGGTAGCTTCGAGCGATACAGGAATACTGTCGCCTGAGGTATAGTAATATTCTTCAATAATGCGCTGCTGTGTAACTACATTTCTACCATTACCTAGGCTCCATTGAAAAGAAACTGCTGGATTAACTGCCGCAGTTAATTGCACGAGCCCACCATAATTAATCTCGCTTGCACCTAATTCAATTTTTCCCGCCGGGAACTCAGTATCATCTGCTGTTACAGTAAAATCTAAACTGTCAGCACATCCTTCACGCTCTACATTCACGCGATACTGCCCGGCTTCAAACGAAAAAAGGCTGTCCTCCGAAAGGACTCCCCAAATTGGGGAGTCCTGCATCCATCGCCACCTGTCAAAACCTAAACCTTCTTGTGAACCAATCCGAAGCGGCGTTCTTCCGCCTGGACAAACTTTTCCTGTTCCAATGATTACCGGAGTTGGAACCGTTCCTGTCGTGATGATGATAGTGTTAGATTCAATAGTCGTACATCCGACAGTACTGATGGCTTTCACGCTGTAAGTTCCTGCTGTAGTAACACTAATAGATGTAGCGGCACTACTGGATAACAGTACTCCATTTTTAAACCATTGGTAAGTTGTGCCTGCTTCTACATTTTGCACGCTGATTACTGTCGAAGCTCCATTACATAAATGTGTGTTCACAGTAGTTAGTATAGGCGTGACTGGCATAGTATTCACCACCACAGTTGCGCTGCCGGATTGAATATTGGCACAAGCCGTACTACTGGCATCACGCACACTAACCAATCGGTAGGTAAAGGTTCCAGGTATATTCGTGGGTACAGTAATAATCGCAGTTGTTCCAAAACTGGTAAGCGTTTGAACAGCACCCCCATTAAGTTCATAGGTAAACACATAAGGAGCAGTTCCACCATTACCCGTTAATGTAATTACGGGAGAAGTTGCACCAGCACACACGGATGTTGATCCACTGATAGTTGCAGTAGGTAAGCTATTCACCTGAACCGTTACTTCACCACTCGCACTGTTCTCGCAAGTAGTTGCACTACTCTCACGCACACCCACCAAAGAATAAGTAAACGCACCAACCGAATTTGAAGGCACACTAATGGAAACACTATTACCAACAGTGGTAGTAATTGCTTGTACATTACCGCCATTTACACGATAACTAAATGTATATGGTGCGACACCGCCACTCCCCGTAAACACAACAGTTGTGCTTCCACTATTTTGACACAAACTTCCTCCACCACTAACCGATGCTGTTGGCAAAGAGTTCACGGTCACATTCACTGCAGCAGAAGTTGCAGAACATCCATTATCATCAGTGACCGTAACATAATATGCACCCGTACTGCCTACGTTAATAGCTTGATTTGTTGCACCCGTATTCCATGAATAAGTTGTTGCACTGCTACTTGTCAATATCCATTGCTGTCCGGAGAAAATTTATTTTTGATACCGGATGTCTGTGATTGTTGGATTAGAGCTATCCAATACAGTGT